>PBXZ01000114.1:0-27942 GCA_002729415.1 Candidatus Poribacteria bacterium
TTGCTCTGTTAGTTACTATGATATTACTCCCGCCTTTACAGACACACGCGGTTAGTCGGAAGACTCAAGGCAAGATCATACTTGCTTCTATTCTGACAGGAATTGCTATTCTAACCAAGTTACTGGAAGAACAAGATCGAAAAGATGTAGAGAAACTGCATAAAAAACTTGGCACACCAGACCATGTTATCGGGTTTCATCAGGGATTTGACAAAATACGAATCGAATGCTGGAAAAATCGAAAATACACCTTCAAAAATGGTGTTTTACAAAGACCTTCGCACCAAGTCTATAATAGTAACAATGATCTCAATAAACCTGAAACGAACATTTTTCAGCCAAAGTTTATAGGCGATTAGCAATTTGCGTTTCCCAAATAGAACAGGTATGTTAAGAATTATACCTACTAAGAAGCAAATTTAGCCATGTGCAATCTCGTTAGACTTTCAATCAAAACCTTAGGTTTCTTTTTATTGCTTATGTTCCCTTTCTCTCTGAATGCCCAAACAGGCACTATAGATCTTAAGACAGGAACTGAAAGGAATCAAACCAAAGACATTAAAGCCATTGTTAACCGTTTTGATCAACTCTATCGAGGCCAAACTAGTTATGCAAAAATGGAGATGCAAATTGCTACGCCACACTGGGAGAGGACTTTGGGTTTGGAAGTATGGGCGGAGGGTATGGACAAAACGTTTATTTTAATAACCTCACCTAAAAAGGAAAAAGGGATTGCTACCTTACGTATTAAAAATGAGATGTGGAATTATCTACCTAAGACAAACAAGGTGATGAAGATTCCACCATCCATGATGATGGGGTCTTGGATGGGTTCCGATTTCACCAATGATGACTTGGTGAAGGAATCTTCAATGATTGATGATTACGACTATCAATTCCTTTCTGCTGATGAAGCCAAGATCGAAACTGACCATGACACATTCCTATACATTCAATTGACACCAAAATCAGATTCACCGATTGTTTGGGGTAAGATCGTCGTAGCCGTTGAAGAAGACGATTTTATCCCTGTGTGGCAAAGATTCTACGACGAAAAAGATCGCCTGATGCGTATCTTGAACTTCAAAGACATTAAGCAATTTGGAAATCGAAGGATACCATCGGTAATGGAAATGATTCCGCAGAAAAAAGCAAAGTACAAAACAGCCGTCAGATTCCTAAAAGCTGATTTCGATTTTCCGATGAACAAAAAAACATTTACACTTCGCAACTTACGCCGGAGAAGATAGAGGGCACCTGGTGATGATGTTGAAGATTGCATTTCGCAATACCCTCCGCCAAAAAAGACGCACTATACTGACTTCATTGGCAATGGTTGTTGGTTTCACTCTTCTCTCGTTTTCTATTGGTTTATCTGATGGCAGCTATTCTTTTGTCATTAATATGTTCACTCGAAACCGTTTGGGACATATTCAGATCCACCATCACGGTTATCTTGATAAACCATCACTTTATGCAACCATAAACAATTATCAATCCGTTGGTCAGATCATAAAAAATGTGAAGGAAGTGGAAACTTGGGCACCTCGTATTTACTCGGTAGGGCTCGGATCGATTGGCGAAAAGAGCACAGCCATAGAAGTCGTAGGTATCGACGCTGTCCGTGAAGTCATGGCAACTCAGTTTGACAAGAAGGTCATCTCCGGGAGAAGTCTCTCCAGTATCCCTGCTAAGGAAGCAATTCTGGGTAGAGGACTAGCAGAAATTTTGAAAGCCGACATTGATCAAGAAATTATGATTGTCTCCCAGGGAGCAGATGGCTCGATTGCTAATGATATATATACCGTTGTGGGTGTCGTTGACAGTGGTGATCCGCTACGCGACCGGATGGCATGCTACCTTCACATCAAAGATGCACAGGAATTGTTTGTGCTTGAAGGAAGAATTCATGAGATTGCTGTCATCGTGTCTGATCTGTCTAGAGTCAGTAAAGTCACGGAGAGGATTAAAGTAAAATTGAGTGATTTTTCACTAGCTATAGCTCCCTGGCAGGAGTTCGCCAAGTCATTTTACCAAGCAATGCAAGTTGACCAGCAGGGGATGTGGATCGCACTCTTCATAATCATACTGGTTGTGGCAGTAGGTGTTTTAAATGCAGTATTGATGTCGGTCTTGGAGCGTACACGAGAATATGGCATGTTAAAAGCTGTTGGTACAAAGCCTCGGCAAATTTTCTGGTTGGTACTTTATGAAGTTAACATTATTGCTCTGGTTAGCGTTGTGATCGGAACGATACTTGCCTTAGGGTTTCCGTTGAGTACGTTAATTAACTATTTATTGGCGATAAACGGTATTGCCTTTCCAGAAATAAGTTATGGGGGCATGAAATTTCAAACCGCCTTATATGTGGAAGTGAACGCGCGCAGTATTTATATCCCTGCTATTACCATCGTTGTGTCTGCGATGGCAGTTAGCTTATTCCCTGCCCTAAAAGCTGCCTTCGTCACGCCAGCNNANGCAATGAGAACACATTAGATTGGCCAGCGGTAATTAATTTATTATGTGGTGGATACTTATTAAGCTTGCATGGAGAAANCTGTTCCGGAACACGCGTCGCACCTTCATTGCNGGAACAGCTATNGGCATCGGTCTAGCCGCACTCATTTTTGTTGATGCACTATGGATTGGGATGGAAGAGAATATGATTAGGATTGCTACCTCTTCTTTTCTAGGCGACGGNCAAATTCACCAAGAAGACTTTCGGCAGACACAAGAAGTTGAAAGAACGATCAATCAACACCATCAGGTCNTGTCCAATTTGAAACAGGAAGAGGTNGTGGCCCATTTCACCCCTCGGACCTTTGNCTTTGGTATGATCACCTCACCAGCCCATGTCATCGCTGNTGCCTTGGTGGGAGTTGATCCTGTTACAGAGAAATACCTATCTCATGTTGATGAGATGATAACAGAAGGGGTATATTTCGAAGGCGATAACGAGCGAAACATTGTCATTGGTAGCAAGATGGCAGAGGTCCTAGAGGTCGAGATTGGTGATCGGGTTGTTGCTACAGTCTCTCAGGCTAAAACCGGTGATCTCGCTCAGGAAATGTTCCGGATCTCTGGGGTTTTTCATTTTCACAACCATGAAATGAATCGAGGGATGGCATTTATTCGACTTGAAAAATCGCAGCAGATCCTTGGACTCAAAGATGATGTCCACCAAATTGCTATCAAGTTTACGGACGTAAAATATGGTCAAGACAAACTACTTCCATTTTGGAGTAAATATTCCAAATACGGGAATGAAGCAGTCAGTTGGACTGAGATTCTGCCAGAACTGGAAACTATATTTGAATGGACGAATGTTAGTAAGGTTCTTTTGGGTTTTGTCTTTTTCATTATTGTTGTGTTTGGGATTATCAACACGCTTTTTATGTCGTTGTACGAACGAATGTTTGAGTTTGGCGTGTTGCGAGCTNTTGGTACGCGTCCATCACGTATGGCGCAACTGATTCTTTTCGANGCTGGATCCTTGGGTGTTTTGAGTATTGGAATTGGNATTATCTTGGGTCTTATCACAACCTACATCTGTTCAAAGACNGGAATAGATTACACAGGGATCGAGGTAGCTGGAGTNACCATACAGGAACTGATCTATCCGGTTATGGTTATAGACCAGTTTATCTTCTACCCTTTCTGGGTGCTTGTTTTTACTACTATTACAGGTTTATATCCCGCCTGGTATGCCGCAAGAATGTCTCCCGCGGAGGCCATGCGGCGGGTGGGCTAGATTGAAGGAATAGAGGATATATGACCAGTCATCAAGTGATTGTTACAGAGGATTTGACCAAAACCTATTCGGCAAATGACGTACCGGTTTATGCGCTTAGAGGAATCAATCTAACAATTACGGCTGGTGAGTTTACAGCTATTGTTGGTCCATCAGGGTCGGGGAAAACGACTTTTCTCAACATAATTTCCGGATTAGATCAGCCTACGGANGGAAAAGTATGGTTGAGCGAAGAGTTGCTGTCTAACATGAGTGGTCGTCAACTTTCAGATTTTCGCCGTGATAACATTGGATTTATCTTTCAAGCATACAACCTGATTCCTGTGTTGACAGTAGGGGAAAATATTGAATACATTATGCTTCTGCAGGGTATTCCCAAGCTAGAACGTCATCAACGGGTAGTTGATATCCTCGAGGTGGTTGGGCTTGCTGGATATATAGATCGTAAACCCCCACAATTATCGGGGGGGCAACAACAACGTGTTGCTATCGCTCGTGCCATGGTTTCACAACCGACAATTATACTGGCAGATGAACCGACAGCGAATCTGGACTCAAAAACNGGATCCGAACTGTTGGATATGATGTATCAACTCAATAAACGNACTGGTATGACCTTTGTATTTTCTACACATGATCAAACGGTTATGGACAGAGCACAACGCCTGATTACTCTTAAAGATGGGCTGATTGACAATGACAATGTTCGAGAGTAGCCCTGAACATCATGCAGAAGACCTTTGCTTATATTTTAGCTTTTATATTATTGCTTCCTAATCTTTCCGCTGAATCCCTTCAAGCCGGCGGCTACTATAAAAGTTTCTTCACCGTTTTAAATTCAACATCGTTGACTGAATCTGTTACTCAACAAAAATCCTTTATGGTTAGCAACCAAGTTCGGCTCAACATCTCTTATGAAGTAACTGATCTTCTATCGTTTAGTACATCCTACAATTTTTCTCCGCGTTGGCAGGAAGGGGCTTTCTTCGAGGAAAACCGTTTTAATGCTGGAATTGATCCTACTTCCTACCGCTTGGTTGATTTGAACTCACAAATATATCCTTATGGAGACGATTCGATCGAGGATTTTGGAACCTTTCAAAACTTGGATCGTGCCTTTGCCACTATAAGCACAGANATCATGGATGTCTACATTGGTCGGCAGACGGTAGCTTGGGGTAGTGGNCGTGTTCTAAATCCAACCGATATCTTGGCTCCTTTTACTTTCAACGAATTGGATACTGAAGATCGTTTTGGTATAGATGCCCTACGGATACGAATCCCGGTGGGTACAATGGGCGAGTTTGATACTGGCTACGTGTTGGGAAAGCATTTGGATTTCAGCAAGAGTGCNTTTTTCTGCCGAAGCCAATCCAATTTTATGGAGACGGACGCATCAGCTTTAATGATGATTTTTCGAAACAATTTCCTGATCGGCTTTGATTTCGCTCGAGCTGTCGGTGGGGCTGGNTTTTGGCTGGAAAGTGCTTATGTGTTTCCGAATATATTGACGGATGAGAATCNGCCGTCCAGTAAGTATCTTCGGACGTCTGTTGGTCTAGACTACAGCTTTAGCGGTACAANTTACGGATTCACNGAATATCATTTCAGTCAAGCTGGTATGGGAAATCCNGAAGATTATTTTNCNAACCTGATNCAACCAGCATACACTGATGGGGCAGTGTATCTCATGGGGAGACATTACCTAGCTCTTGGTATGGTATACCAGATCATATCTTTGATTAATCTGAGTGTTCAGCCACTACTCAACCTGATTGACAGATCCACCTCCCTTTCAGCTCAAATTGAGTATAATGTAGCACAGGACATCTATCTGTCTCTAGGCATGTGGATAGGCATTGGTCAACAATCTGACATTGTGGGTGACAATTCTACAGCTCAAAAACTTGATTCAGAGTTCGGCGGGTATCCAGATATCTGTTTTTCTTCCTTACGGATCTATTTCTAATTCTGTAAATTCTGTGGCTACCCAGAATTATTTGCACGTGCCAGTCGTTCCTCNGCCACATCCAGATGAAAACAGACCGATTCAATCGCTTCTGTCTCTGGACTCATGGTGACATTTGGTTGGCTATTCTGATTGGTTGCTGCAATGAGATGACCATTCTGCCAAAAACAGTCAAGGATATACCATGAAATTTGGCAGGCAACGTTGAAATCGAGTTCATCCTCCTCCGAATCGACCGCATACGATTCGATTGTATTGAAAATCGATAGTATGGCTTCTAATTGGTTGTCGTTTAATGAAGCCAACCAATTTTTGTGACTTCCTTCAAAATCAGGTAGTTGGCTAAGTTGCGTTTGAATGTCACGTGCCAGATGTTTAAATGCTTGGAATTCAAGCTCGAGTTTGCTGGTTCCAGACAAAGAGAACTCATGTTCAGCTACGGTTTTATTGTCCGATGGGTTATTAAGCATCTGCAAAAATTTATCAACATCCATAATAATGGTTGTCCGTTCATTTACTGGCTTTAACTATTTTTATGTTTGGTTAATTTTTGAGCAACNCGATAACCTTCTAAGTTCGGATCCGTATCTAGTAGTTCCTGTACTGTTTCTGTGCTTCGGCGTTGAGGACAAAAGCTAGGGTCGTTCGCCATCCTCAAGGCTAATCGGGCGGCTACAGAACTACCTGCTCTCAGATTAACCAAATCAACTTTATCCAACGTATCATACATTGTATGACCGAACCCGCGACCTCCTGGTGCAGCTTCGGCATCCCCCATATGTCCAGTCGGAATACCTTGGATTAAAAATGGAAAATGATCGGAATACGGATGCACTTTTTGACCAATTGGCATTTCTATGGCCATTTCCTTCTTTGCCTGTTGAAAGAAAGATTCCAATTCGCACCATTGATGCAAAACTACACCCTTTCGGCTTTTACCACCAGCAGCATCTAGATTGAACATGAACCTGATATTATCAAGTTGATCCGCATGTTCGTCAACATACCGATACGCCCCTATTAAACCAATCTCTTCCGTACCGAAGGCTATAAAGCGCACGGTGCGTTTCAAGTCGTTTCCAGCATATTGGGATAGAACCCTTGCGGTTTCTATAACGATCGCCATGCCGGAGGCAGGATCTGTGGCACCTTGAGAAATGTCGTGACCATCATAATGACAACCGAGAATAATCTGTTCATTTGGTTTTTCTTTTCCAATAAGATCTCCCACGATATTCCATGAATTACGTGGAAGGTTGGTATCAGTGGTGAGGAGCCGCAACTTTACCATCCCTTTTCGTTCGATGAGCCGTGTTAGGAAAGCACCATCTTCCTTGGAAACTGATATACCTGGAATTGGAGCGGCTTTATCATCTTGCAGACTTCCTGTCTCTGGTCCAGCCCCCGGATGTTCACTCACAAAAATGAAGGCTTTTGCCCCAGCTAAAACTGTGCGTTCGTATTTCTCTTTACGATGAACCCATCTGCCCAAGTTTGGAGATGAGGCACTACTAGCCAAAACGATTTTCTCTTTAATGTCTGATGCCAGACGTTGATAATCTTCAGGAGCACCATAGCCTACTGATATCAGTTCGCTCTCGATCTCTGATGCTGGACAGTAGGGTAAGGATATGCACTTAATTGGTTTGTGTATCGGCTCAATGATCTCGAGTGTAGCTTCACCGCGTAACCAACCTGCGTAAGAATAAGTTTCAAACCCGACATTCTGCAAGCCATATTTCTCAAAGGTATCTGCGATGAACTTGGCGGCCTGTTGTTCTTCAGGTGTGCCGGAGAAACGGGCACCAAAGTCATCACAAAGTACTGTTAGGTTATCCATTACTTGGGATGAAGTATAGATATCACCCACCATTTGCTGATCAATGTCTAAATAAGGATTATTATTGTTCATATGATTTAATTTTTTATTACCCTTCATTCTTAAGATATTCTTACCAATCTGGTTTTCCAACGTATAAGGATCGATTTTCCATTGGTAGTTGTATACGCAATCCTCCTAAACGGTGAGACTCAATTATGCCTATCAACATCTCCATCCCGCGTCGTGCAAGATGGATTGATCCCTGCGTTTCGTGATCCGTATCTAATGTATCAGCAATATTCTTGATGCCCATGATGGTCCCTGTTTGACGTGAGACATCAGGAAATGGATACTCTTCTAATATACTTGGGTGCTCACCTTGTTTTCGAAACTGGCAAGCCATACCGTTGTTGAGTGTTCGTAACTTCCCTTTGGTTCCGCATACTTCAAATTCGGGACCGGTTCCTGCCGTGTTATATCCGTGAACACCGTTGGCAAAACGAGCATAACCATTGGTTATCGCTGGATCTATGTTTAATCGATTATCGTCCCAATCCTCTTCTTTACATATGATCGATCCTTGGACGAAATCAATCTCTGGGTCACCAGCCAAGTACAATAGCATATCTGCTGCGTGAGTCAGCCCCCATAGGGCGGAAGTCGCTCCATATTGGGCGATAACGCACCGAACATCACCAATCTCACCAGCTTCGATCAATTCCCGCATTTGTCGGTAAAATGGCATGTATCGCCGTTGAGTACCATAATTGAATTTGACATTGTTCGCTTCAATGGCCTCTACCATAGCATCAGCCTCTTCTACCGAGCAGCAAAGAGGTTTTTCGCAGTAAATGCCCTTGACACCATGTTGGGCAGCGAAGATGGTGATTTCGGCACGCGAAGCTGGACGGGTGGCTACACATACAATGTCAGGTTCTTCGACTTCGATCATTTCACGATAATCAGTGTAGCAACTTGATGCGTCGTAACGTTGGCGGATTGCTTCCGCTTTCTCTGGTAGTACATCAGATACAGCGACCAATTCCGTTTGGTCACAGGCAACACAAGCAGCCGCATGGGAAAAAGGAAGCCAGATAGAGCTATCTGGACGATGGCGGACTTCGTCATCGATTGTGGCNCCCATTCTTCCACATCCAACTAGGCAGGCTTTGTATTGNGTTGGCATGGTTTNCTCCATAATTNGATTCTTTTTTCNTTTATCATATTTCTAATGGTAGATGTAGATAANAAATCTATAAAAGGGGGGTTNGGAGAAATTTTGGTTGCATNAGCCNAGATTTTTGTTAANTGTTGCTGCAAAACNNAGGTATATAATGGTCAAACTTCCACAATTTCCAANGTTTCTGCNTCAACTCCGTATGGAGCTTGGGCNATGACCTNNGCTCCGGGGCCAACTGTCAGTGAGCATCCAATACACTTCCGACCTTGCCAAACGCCACCGGTGATGTTACCTACATTACTTACGCCAATAACGGTGATATCATACTCCTTGGAGATAGTACCGTAAGATTCCAACCACAGACTGCCGTAGGGATCCTTGACGTTGTCATGATCTGCATCAACCGCCCATGCACAAGGAGAAAGCAGCAAATCTGCTCCCATACTGGCAAGCGATCTGGCAAAGTGAAGNGAGGAAGGGAAATTGTCAGCACATATGTTAAGNCCAATTGTTCCAAGTTCTGTTTCTGCAACGGATAGAGTATCACCAATTGAGTATATATCCCGAGCAATATCGAGGACATTGATCTTCCTATGTTTCAGCAGGATTTCCCCACTTGGAGAAACTAGGATAGCAGCATTGTAGATGTGTTGGTCTATGCGTTCGGTAAGACCCGCAACGACGTAGATATGATGATCTGCTGCTGCCTGAGATATCACTTGGCTAGTTGGACCAGGGATGGGTTGAGCTTCTATCTTGGCACTTGGGTGTGTCCAACCGACATCCAGGCATTCCGGCAGAACCACAATATCACAATTATTGGTTGCTGCAGCTTCAATTGTGTTTANNGCCTGACAAAGATTTTTGTCAATNAANCCTCCCTCAACCCGCATTTGAGCCATTGCAATTCTACGCATATTAAAATTTNCCTTGGCNTGANNNATTTACCAGATTACACGTGGTTNCGAAAACGGCAAGCTAACCGATGACGGTGCCGCCGTCNACAATAATATTTTGCCCGGTGACAAAACCTGCATTGGCAATTAGTGAATAGGCAACTTCAGCCACATCTTCGGCAGTAGCAACGCGACCTAACGGTGTTTCACCAGCTAGGCGTTCAACAAAATCTTCGTGTCCATCTACCCATCTCGTTTTCACGACACCTGGAGCAATACCATTAACCCTAACTTCAGGAGCCATTACCCTTGCTAGTGACTTTGTCACACTGATGGCGGCGGCCTTTGAAGCAGCATAGGCAATTGAACTTCCCTGACCAGTAATCCCTCCAATAGATGTAATATTGACAATACTACCCTTTTGTTTTTTCAACTCGNTGGCAACAGCACGGCAACAATTGAATACACCCTTCACATTTACACCCATGATGCTATCCCAATGCTCATCTTTTAAATCATCTAAGTTAGGTTGGGGAATAAAATGCGTNATGCCNGCACTATTGACTAAAATATCNAGNCTCTTGAANTCNTTNATAGCGGCNTCTGCCATNTCCCGTACTTGATCNTCAACGGAAACGTCTGCTTGNTAAATCATGCATCCCCTACCTAGNGCCTCNATATCTNTTTGGGTTTGGATGGCGTCATCAGCNGAACGCGAGTAATTGACAACAATATTTGCNCCTTCAGCTGCTAATCGTAATCCTGTCGCACGACCGATTCCTGTTCCACCACCTGAAATTAATGCCGTTTTGCCTTCAAGCATACATTCTTCTCCTTATGATTTTTTGGTGATTATATAACTGTGNTAAGATAACACACTTTTCTCTTTTTGATCAATAAGTCTATTCCAAGCTTTGCAGCGTTGTTTTGCGGCAATTTGGCTTGGTTAATTCTTAGGTCAAACCCCATTGGTGGCGAAGTTCATCCATGGGTTTGTAAGTAACACCTTTATTGTAAAAGTTCCCCAGCCATTTCCCATCTTCTCGAAAAAAGAATCGGTCATCCTTTTCCTCGTCGGCCGGTTGATATCGGGTATCGATACTGATTCGATATCGATCGGACAGGTTGGGAGCAGTGCTATGCATCATAAACATGCCAAAGATAACCACGTCACCTGGGTGAAAGTGAGCTGTTGCTAGTTTAAAACCGAATTTGTGTGCCAATTCAGCTGGGTCTGATGTAAAGACGGCATCAATAAGATCCCGATCCATGTCCATTTTGCCATATGTTTCCCGCAATTTCTTATGTTGGTGGGAACCAAGACAAATAACAAGTGGACCATCTTCCAGGCTAATATCTGTTAGTGCACTCCACATCGTACACCGGTTAGGTGTCCCTCGTCCAACATATACTTGGTCATAGTGGAAATGGTTACAACCGCCATTAGCCATACACCGTAGCCACCGTTTATCGAAAGTTATGACCTTTTTGGTATGGAAAAATCTTTCGAAGAAGCAAAATGTATCATCACTATCAACCAGATCCAAAATTTCCTTAGCATGGGCAACCTCTGTTTGGCGAAAGAAACTGAAAGATTGGTTTTTTCTACCGACAATCCCGGACTCGATTGGTGTTCCTTCTTTAATTCCTCCTCTGTCGGCGATGGCATCAAGCGTAAAGAAGGCGGCAAGCTGTGATTTTTGGGCATCATGAAATCCGCGGATAAACAAGTATCCATCTTCTTGGAAACGAGATCTTAGCGCTTCCGGATTATCCTTGATTGCAGCTGAATCCGTTAGCTCAACTACTTCCTGACCGAAGTGAAATGTATGTTGATCAAACTGAAACTTTGTACCATAGGGAATTTTTATCTTCATGTTTCTCTGGATTCTTACTCAATAAATTGATTCTGTGTTTGGTTGAACTGTTCTAAGGCATAGTTGCTATAGTAACTGACACGCTCGTGTTGGTGGTTTAATGCATCGTGCAGAGCTAGTTCAACATCTTTAAAAAGTGGATCATAGTTTGGGTGGGACTTCCTAATCTTAGTGAGTGCAAAGATAGCATTGATGGGTACGAATGGCTGAGCATCTTCCATGGCGCGTATCAGGGCGGAGATTGTGTCTCCAAGTGATTCACTGATTATACCCAGTGAATTGGTTGCGTTACGTCGAACCCAATCTGATTCATCGTCTAAAGCTTCAATTAAAGATTGTACACTGTCTTTAGCGTCTTTCCCAATATCGCCGAGTGTGTCCGCAGCACAGGCACGTTTCCACCAATCAGAATCATGTCGCAACATATCGATCAATACCGGAACAGCTGATCCTCCAATAGCACTCAGTGCCGCTGACAGATTGAGGCTGTTTTGTTCGGGGATACCATTATTTAATTTGTCCATAATCGGAGTAATTGCAGCTTCACCTATTGTACCTAACTTGTATGTTGCCTCCATTCTTTCGGCAACTTCCGTCTTTTGATCTAATTCTTGGACTAGTTGGTGTACGTCCAAGGTATCCAGTTGTGATAGGGTCGAATCATCGTTTTGATTAGAGTACCAGTTCCAGAGAGACTCCCATAATATTGGATGTTGGGCAATATCGATATCGCTGGTTGAGCCAATTTTGTTCCAAAGGTCTGCAGACCCAACGTCTAGGTTCCAACTTGATTCCTTCGGTTCTTCCGTACGATGAAACAGAAATTTCATCATATACCGCTTGTCAGAACTTAGGTTGGCTGATGCACGATGCCAGATTTCATAGTGAACAATAGCAATTGTCCCAGCTTCTCCACAAATAGGTAAGCTTGGCATTGACTCAGTATTATTAAGTGCATCATAGTACTGGGTNCCGGGTAGTATCGCTGTTGGTCCCATCTCCGTTGAGACATCTTGTGGATAATAAAATGCCATTGCCATNCGGGAANGNTGATGACGTCTCCAAGGATGNTTCCATCCTTGGAATTTTCGCGGTGTGCCGTCTTGATGCCAGCCNTGTCCCTTGCTATCAGGCATATTTACATGGCAGTGNCGGTGAGGCTGCATGATGTAATTTANGCCGATAATGCTTTGCAGGGTTCCCTTTACAACAGGATGNTCAAAGATTTCATATAATTCTGGNACCTGTTCTAAAATNTGGTTTCCAGGGTCACCNCTTTNAAAGATATNNTCGGTTCTTTTTTTGATGGTTTGATGNAGNCCNGCTGGATAGTCTGGCTTGAGTAAAAGGTACCCATTAGCTATGAATTGGCTCATGTCNTGATTATTCAGNAGATATTTTTTATTTNNCATGTTTTCCTTAAAAGAATTNAAGTATNCATCTCGATTTCCCGATATTTANTTTTATGCGANCACTAANTANGATACGGGGAGAAANGCTTGATTAAAAAGTATCCCTAAGACCAAAAATTTTTATAGAATTAGATCGATATAGTAGCACATATCTGGTTTGAATATCGATGTAGAAAATTGATCGATTGTGTTCAGAGCAAAATTATGGAAAGGCAAAACTCGGTTTGTCTGGTAAGACGGCTTTCGCTACTCGCATTACGTTTCCACCGATGATCTTTCGGATATCATCATCCGAGTGTCCTCGTTGAACTAACCCTACTGTAAATAACGGCCAGTTAGTCCAAGCCAGACTCTGTATTTGCCAGCTTTGCTGATACTCCGGCATGAAACTGTTTTCCGGCCACAACGAACGGAAAGCTGTACGTAACTTTTGAGACTGAACATTCTTGGGCTGGTCGCCATAGGTTTGAATTCGATAGCCAACATCTGTACCAATGGCTACGTAATCAGCACCGAAGTTCCTCACAATGTAATCGATGTGATCGAGCAAGGCTATAATGTCTCCTGTCCCGCCTAAAAAGGAGGGTATACAACAAATTCCCATATAACCTCCTGTTTGAAAAATTGCTCGCATTACCTCGTCTGTCTTAGCACGACAGTGTTCCTTTAAAGACCAACATGAGGAATGGCTAGCCACCATCGGTTTTTCCGAAATATTCGCTGCATCCATACTAGTTTGTAAGCCTGAATGTGCGACATCTATGATTACACCAACTCGGTTCATTTCCCGAACCACTTCTCGTCCGAAATCGCTCAAACCTCCTGTCGAGTCTTCGCCACACCCCACACCAAGCATGTTCCAGCGGTTGTAGGTCAGATGCATCATTCTGCAACCGAGTTGATAGAAGATCCGAATAAATCCGAGTTCTTCCGCTACCGTATCCCATCGTTGGGGGACAGGTACCCCATTGGCCGAAAAGTAGAGGCAGTGTCGGCCTTCCTGTTTGGCGTTTTCTATGTCCTTTGGAAAGGCTGCTCTGAAGACGAAATCACCCAGTTTGTCGGTCACATGAGTGAAACGGGCATGACGCTTGATAATTCGATCCATGCGGTTGCCTTCCTGCCCCGCATTCTGAAATACACAGGTGACTCCTGATGCTTTCCAAGCCTCTTTGTACGATTTTAAACCGATAGAATCAGTTAGATGTCGGGTCATGGACATCTCTTCTGTCAAGTCCTGCAATTCATTGGGCCAAGCTCCATCTTCAGTTGCCTTAGCTAGAACATCTGAATCGGGAACTGATGTTGGAGAGAAACCGTAAGAATCGAAGACAATAGACTCTTTGTGCAACTCCAATCCACGGTCCAAGTCCTTTTGAGATGGTTCAAGTATCTTCAATGCTACCTGCTTGTCTCTTTCAATACGGTTGCTTGTATTCATTATTTTTTCCTTTCTCGGTATTTTATAGAAATATAAATAAATCTATTCTGGGATAGACCCTATAACATTATGAGGAGATGGAACCAATTTTTTTGTTTCGGATTTAACAGGCAGCCTCTTCAATTTAGACATAGGGAAATAGTACCGTATAGTCCTTTTTTTGACAGCTTTAATAGTATAATTATTTGCTAATCATATGGGGAACAGATTCAGGATACAATACGATAGATGTTTTACTATTAACTGGTTAATTCCTTTTTCACATACATATATTACTAATCACGAAAGGATGTATTGCCCAGTTAATATGATTTACTTGTTATGCTAAGTAATTATTAATAAAAAATGTAAAAGGATTGCTCAAAAACCATGATCACCGAAGAACATAAGAAACAATACCAAACCGAAGGGTATTTCGTAGTGGATGGCATGGTTCCAGTTGCTATGTTCGAGGAACTCAGGGCCGCTTGCTGGCGAGTCAAGAAGAAGGTTCGAGAAGGCACTGTGGACGTTTATACCCACTGGGCTGATACTTCCGAACCTTGGTGTATCCGAGGGCTGATCGCCCCGGAATTCGATGAACCGATTTTTGCCGAATACATGCTTCATCAACCGTTTATGGATTGCACCCGCTCTTTCCTAGGTAATGAATTGAGATTGGGATGGATTGATCTACGTACCAACCCGCATCACCAAGATTTTCCCGGCGGTTGGCATCGTGACATTGGTAATAGAGATCCAAAACTAGAAGAGGAAATGGAGGAGCTAAAACGGCCAATCAACAACCTCAGATGGTATCTTGCTCTGGTGGATGATGATTGTCTGCAGATTATACCCGGTAGCCAGTTGCGTAACCGTACAGAGTGCGAACGTGAATGTCTGGTCAACTCACCTCATGATGACTTGCCTGAACAAAAAGTGATTGCCTTAAAGGCCGGACAGGTCGCTTTCTGGTGTGGCAAGACCATCCACCGAGGCAGCATGAGGATGGATATAGAACGTCTGACCCTAGCCGCCAGTTGGCGGAAGTGGGAAAAGGATGAAGCTTTAGAAGAGAAAGTGGACAACAGATTTGAATGGCGGTTAGACGAAAGTATACGCGATTTCCTGCCACCAGCTATGCATGTATATTACGATCGTTGGCGTACATTGCAGAAAGGCTGAAGTCGATCCGTTTTTAGTTGCAATTGAGGCTTTTTTCTGAAGTAAATATTAGCAGTTAACCAGACATGGAATTATATCCCCGAGCTGGTTATGAATCCTACCACTAAGAAGATTTTGGCCAACTAAAACAAGAATAATATTGAAGCCGCACGGTTCGATGTATGTGATACCGACTTTGCTGAGCATTAGATACTGGTGTAATCAGCCACGGCTATGTTGGACCAAGCTAAGCACATTGTCACAGAATATCCTTTCACTTTCGATTCACTTTTGTGACTCAACTCTATATCAACCTCCAAACTCAAATTCTATAGGCAATCCTACTTGATTTACTCTGAGAGATTAATCATGATAGAATTGCTAAAGCGTGTGTAAAAACTTGTTTGCTGACAGATTTTTCATGTCATTTAGAAGTCACTGGATTTCACACAGAAAACATTGTTAAATAGGTGCTCAAGCAAAGGAATTAACTATTGATGTCCAATCCTGAAGCTAGCTAATAAGGTAGATGCTCCAACAGTAAGAAAGGATATATTGTAATGACCAAGTTCACACCGATTTGCCCGCTGATGCTCGTTGCTTCCCTTTTCGGCTTTAGCGAGCATCCCCTTGTGGCTGTGCCTCAGCAATCCGTGCTTGATTCTTACGAGCAGTTTGGGAACATTGACCAAGCTGTCGAAATTCTGAGAAAGCAGACCGCTGAAGCCAAGACACATTCGTTTTCAAGAGATTGGTTCGATTGGGAATTTCTCCTGCGCCGATATGTTGACGAAGGGCGTCGTGACGAGAATGCGTTGAAGATGTTAGCTGCTTATTTTCGTGGTGCGATATTCGATCGGTATTGTACTTTGGAGTCTCAAGGGGAAGGTGAGATGTTTTATATCTTCAATACATCCATGGATGGAGAGCCGAAATTATGGGGATCTAGTGGCAAAGTTTTTCTCCATGATGTCCATGGTGGTGGTGGGCATGGAGGTTGGGGGGCACACTCCCGTATGTTGATTTACGAAGAACTGATCAAGCAAGGAATTCTGAGTAAGGAGGAACAGGTCTTGTTCAGGAAAATCGTTGTGCAGAGCCTTAGCGAAGACTTTCTAGATTTCAACTGCTTGGAGCGTGGTGCTAACAATCGTCCATACAAAAACACCGGAGGGATTGCAGCAGCCGTTCGTATTTTTCCTCATATGCCAAGGGTTAAGGAATTGAAGGCATGGATTGAACGACAATGGAGAGAACTTGTAGAACATGGTGATATTTTCGAAGTGAACCATTTTCCCTATGGAGGCCTTCACTTGTCCGGGATGTTCGATATTGCTTCTGAAACTGGAAAAATCAAGGAACCTGCTAATCGCAAACTCATTTATACCATGGCTAGGCGATACGTTTTGCTAAATCATGGCATGGGTGTTCGAGGAAACCCCAACGCAGCAGCCCAAGCCAACGTCAAATTCACCAGCAAGGAGATGTTCGACAATCCGTGGCACGCGCCATACTACGGAGACACCTTAGTTCCGGACTTCTGGTATCGAGCAGCCCAAGAATTCAGAGACCCAGAATTCCTTTGGGCAGCGGTTCAAACCAGTATCGGTCCAGAACCACCCATAGGAGAGAATCAGGATGAGATGCGGGGGCAATGGGAAAATGCATATGTTCGGCGTTTTGCTTGGTTCATCGAGCATGATATAGATCCACATCTACCTCAAACTGGTTCATCGATTGGTCTGCTAAGTCCAACAATTTATCGTATCAAGGAACGACTTTACTTATGCACTGGAAGGGAACAAGATCAACCATTTGCTTCTTTTTACTTGTTCGATCGCAACAACGAATACATGCATTGTTTTGGTGATGCTATGGGGCGGCTTTACGAATACTGTGTTGATGGTGCGAAGCTGATTGGATCATCGGGCAAATACAACGGAATATTTATTGGTCAAGCTTACTACGATATGCTAATGGTTCGGCATCCGGATGATGCCTTTCCAATGCATCCCGCTATGCCAGAACATCATTGGGGACGTCATGCTTTTTTGGATCAGACTGCCCAGGTTTGGCGTCGAGCTTCGTGCAGCTTGCCCAGCATCACGCATTGTCGTACTGGTCCTGATTCGAAGAATTGGCGATACGCGCCGGGGTTGCACGATCTTTGGACATGGAGGCGGGTTGATGATCCAGTAGGAGCCTCTGCTGCCAATATGGATGGTTTAATATATCTCAACAACGATTATACGTTACACAGTGTTACCTTGCGACTGAACGGTAGTCCAGATGAGAATGGTAAGGAGGACAAGGTCTTCCTTCGGGATCTTCGACTTGTTGGGCCTAAGGGCGACATTATGTTAGCGGATTTTTCCCATCAACCTGAGAATTTCAAGGTTACACGACGCAAGTTGTCTGATCCCAATGGTGAGTGGGAAACTATGGATCCAATGCCAGTGGCTATTGTTACTGAGGATGGCAGGAAAGTTTTGGAAGTCATGGTAGAACCTGATTTCTCGTATGCTCTGCGGGTGGGTGTCTCTCATCAGGAGTTCAACTTGGCTGAGGATTACACGCGTGTGAGCTTTGATTTCAAAGGGATTAGTAGCGAACCTTATTTGCGCTATCGACAAGGTTGGCGTTACGGTCAAACGGGTTCACCAGCTTTGGTTTCAGACATGATCCTTAATGATCGTACTGTGGTGCCATCTCACGATGTCCGGGGTGGTATTCTGGATCTAGATTCTGTACTCGTCGAGGATCGTGACAGGGATTCTTTTGGCAGTTTCACTTATCGTAATTACTTCGGTGCTCGGAGTACTTGGACTCGTCATACATTACTGACTCAGGAAGGTATTCTTGTTGTGCATGATATCTATGTTGCNGGTTCTGAGACGGATGGTTANCGTGTTGGTCCCATCTGGTGCCTGCGAGCTGATGGCCAATGGACCGAAGGCCAACGTGAAGATGNTCATCAATGGCGGAAGTTCGAAAACGTGCCNCCAACGCATGACNGCAGGCGNCACTGGTTCGACGCACCAGCTTTTGATCATGCNTCTTGGAAAAAANGAAAGAAGCGTGTTCTCGTTTATATTCATCCNGCCGCNGGCCAGANCTATGGTCAACTCCAGCATGAATCCACGCCGGATTTTTCCCGTGAAATCAATACAAACAGTTCGTGGGCNGCTTCTATTGTCAAAACAGGCCAGTCGAAAGTCTTCTTGAGTATAATTATCCCGTTTAACGAGGGTGAAGATGTTACCAGTCTGCTTGATCATCTGGAGACCAGCTTGGACACAGACGGAAACCCTAACGTGAGCATTGGAAATACAACAATTATGCTCTCCACCGNAGGGAAATGGAAGATCAGTCGAAAGTAAGATCTTTTCTTTCCTTGTCAACCCAACCCAGAATGTCATTTAGATTACTTAACGTACATATCCTAAATTGGAGGATGTTGCCGTCTATGCTGGTTTCTCTTTCAGCTTGCGTTCGAGGAGGTCCAATTTTGGATGGATTAACCATTTCCATAGTGGTGGTATCATGCACGGCCAGAAACAACCAAAATATCCTGACGGAAGTCTGAGTGCTCCTGTTGTTGGCTGGAGTTGCCAGAATGGCACGTTAGCTTTCAAATGATGTGCAGAATGACGACTGAGTTCCAATAGCATCCAGCGACTCCAGCGAGCTTCAGAGTCCCAACTATGGAGTTCAGTGACTACTTCGTCTTCTTCTCGATGAAGTCCATAGTGCCGAATGTAGTTTACGTACTCGAGCAGGAAAACTGCTGATGCCGAATAAATCAACCATGTTGAGCCCACGGCAGTATTATATAGAAAAAGTGCCGTGGCAGTGAGTAATGACAGGATAGTTCGCAGCAGAACTGGATTGCGAATGCCAGGAAACTTTCGTGACATTTCTCTGTGTATACTGAGCCATTGGAGGGGAATCGTCACCACAAGGTGCTTCCAGAATCCTCGACCAAGTGGTGCACTTGCACCATCTCTGTTCATTGCCACATAACGGTGGTGATTGCGGTTATGTTCTTGTGTGAAATGTGGATAAGCCACTGCTTGCATCATCACATTTGCCAGCCATCGGCGAGGTCCCCAGACATAATGACCGAGTTCATGGGCCGGTACGATGCCTGAGATACCTGCACAGAATCCACAGGAAATGGCTGCTGCCCATGTCGTCCAAACGGAACCATCGGTATTAGCCAATTTGAATAATGTAGCCAATATGACAAGTTGAAAGATCACGTGCAGGGCCGGTATCCATTCAAGGTATGCTGGATGTTGGCGGCTTGGCAAAGGGTTTTCTCTGATACTGAAAAACACATCGAGCAGTGGGTAGAGGGTGAGGGGAATGATGATTCCAAGACTGGTTGCCCAATCACCTACAAACATCGTGGTGAGGACGACCATCGGCAGAATGAAACTGAGAAGGTAGATATGGGTGGATTCGCTACGCTTTGACTCAGCCATAAGTTAATTTTGTAAGAGTTGGTTGATATCGGCTAAGCGTTTGGTAATCGTTGCCACTTGATCTTTCGTCTTTCCTTGATGAGAAATTATTTTTGGAAAACCGAAATCAGTTTCTTGACAAATGGATTTTAACCTTGTGGTGGTTTGTTCAGCTTGTTTCATCATATATCATTATAATCAACTATCTGCTAACCTTCAATAACATTGTGAATAAGATGAACTTGGNAGGCAACGCTACCATTCCAGGCAATGCTACCATTCTTTCCATGGTAGGTAGTGTGAAGCATGGAGCCCTTGAATGTTTATCAAGTCAAGGGTGCTGAATCCAAAAATTGATGGTAGAATACCAGCATTAGTTGGTGCTATTTTCAAGAAGGATCACTTTTGAAAATTCTACATACAGCCGATTGGCACATGGGTGACTATCTCGGACGGATCGACCGAAGCGAGGAGATTATTCAATCTCTTGAGCAGGTCGATAGTTACCTAAAAACTTATAATGTGGATGTTATGATCGTTGCTGGAGATCTCTTCAATTATCGAAATCGTCCAGCCCAGATTCAATCTTCTATTGGTGAAATAAAACGAATTTTTCTGCCGTTTTTGCAATCGGGCGGAACAATCATTGCTGTTTCCGGTAACCACGATCACGAAATCTTCATTCAAGCACTTCGTGATACACTTGATTTGGCCATCGTTGAACGGGGAAGATTCCATTTGGCGCCTGAGCCNGAATCAATCTTGGTTGATGGCGTCCAATTTGCTTTGATGCCCTACCCAACAGCCCATGCTTATCTTGGTGGTACAGCTTTAAATTACAAGACTGTGGCTGAAAAAAACGGAGCTATTCTTGATGGTTTTAAAGCTAAGCTAGCGGAGATTCAATCAAGCCTCAATCCACAACTTCCAAAAATTCTAGTCGCTCATATTCATGACATCGGATCATCGGTTCGTATTGCCTATCGAATGTCTGAAGGTGAAGAAGTACTGATGGATGTCTCGAACTTTGCTGATGACTGGGATTACGTTGCTTTTGGTCACATTCATAAACCTCAGTATATCCGAGCTAAGCATGTCCGCTATTCAGGATCTGTGGTTCGGTTGGATGCCGGTGAGATAGACGATGACAAAAGTGTANCCCTGTTTGAAATTNATCAGCAGGGTTTAGTCTCAGAACCAGTTTTATTGCCCATAGAGAGTGATCCTATTTACCGTATTGAAATTGACGAATCTGATATTAGCCATTTAGCCAAGATTTGCCATCCTGCCAGCAAAGCTCTGGTTCATTACACACTTAATTACAATTCAATAGAACGCAACCATTACCAGATGGCTAAGGAAATTGAAAGCATCCTTCCCAGATGGTATGGCCGTGAATTTGTCAATACAAATCAATTAAACCAAGCACACGTGGAAGAGAACTTGCAGCGTATTGAAGATATTGCTGAAACCGTCAAAAGGTACTTGGACTCGAATTTGACCAACCACCCACGAGGGAGAGAAATTCTGGAATTGGCTGATCAGTTGCTGGCGAAGGAAGGAATTTAGCATGAACCCAATTCGCATCAAACTCGAAGGCTTCATGAGCTACAGGCACGAGGCAGAACTGAATTTCGAGGATAAACCTATATGGGTATTGACAGGTGATAACGGTTCTGGTAAATCAGCTATCTTCGATGCAGTTACCTTTGCCCTTTATGGTAAAACCCAGCGAAACGTCAACAATAGCGATATGATTAACATTCATGCTGATCAGTTCCTGATCGAATTCGATTTTAAGTCTGGGAAACGCGTGTATCGTCTTCGAAAGACTGTGCCCAGAAAAGGCAGAGCAACCTACCAAGTTATCGACCTTGATACTCGTGAGCCAGTACCTGACACCTCCAGCAAAGTTGGATTTGACACTTGGATAGCCAACGAAATTGGCATAGATCTGCAGACTTTTACCGCGTCTGTTCTGCTNGGGCAGGGTAATTCCGACCTACTCATCAGAGAAAATCCAGTTGAACGGCATAAGATGCTAACACAAATTGTTGATTTGTCCGCCTATCAACGTTTGTTTGAGCTAGCTGATAATAAACGGAAAATTTCCGAAATGGACAGACATAAGGTTGAAGGGCAGGTGGAGAATTTTCCACTGATCGACCAGAGCGAATTAGACCAGATTTCATCCCAAATTGGCGAACAAACTACAGTAATGGAACAGTTGCAGAAACGCCAAGTTCATCTTTCTACCATTGCCGTTCAGGCTCAGCAATGGGCGCGTTTGCTCCAGCAAAAGTCCCAAATCATCCGATCAATGGGTGATGCCAAAGCTGNGATTGACAATGTTGATCAGATCGAAGAGAATGGACAAAGATTTGATTACCTTTCCAAGTATTTGCCGAAACTTAGCAAACTGGCAAAAGACCGTCAAAATCTTACTCAAATTGACAGCCAGATTCAGAAAAACACCCAGCTAATTGAGCAGTCGACTATAGAATTGGATGAATTTCGGAAAATAAAGGAACAGCTAGAAAAAAAACGGAGCCAAGTTAAAGACTATTCGAGTCTATTAACAGAAGCGAAAACCTTGTCTGCAGAAGCCAACCGATTGTTGGGACGGTTTCGTACGCTAGACGGTAAGTCAGCATGTGATTCATGCGGTCAGCCGTTAACGGCTGACCATTTTGAAACAGAACGACAAAGACGGGAACAGGTATTAAATGAACGGCAAAAAAATGAACGACAATTGCAAGGCCAGCACAATCAATCGGTATTGTTACGCACCAAGTTGGAGAAGGAGCAAAAAGCGACTGAAGATCGGATTTTAAAGGTTGAAAGTAGGTTGAGGGAAAACCAGTCAGGACTCGAATTGCTGGCGAGTAAAAAAGAGATGATAACACAGGTAGTCACGGATCTTTTGGCTGAAACTCCAGCGGATATGCATCACCTGAATGCTGATAAACTGCTGTTGTTACAAACTGAATACCAGTCTCTAAAAGGCGCAGATCGCAAACTGGAGCAGCTTCGACAGGTACAATTGGCACAGCAGAAAAACCAGATTCGTTTGGAGCAGGTTGTGGCCGATATGGCTGAAATTCCGGATTTGGCGAGAGTGGACGCGGGCCAACTTCAATTGGAAGTACAGCAGGTCGAGAGACGTTCAACCGAACTCAGTCGCAAATTAGAATNGATGAGATTAGAATTAGAAAAGAAAAAACAGCAACGTCATCAACATCAGAAGCTAAAACAGCAATTGGATAAAATCTCTTTGCAAGCAGGTCTCTACAAAGAGTTATCAACACTTTTGGGTCGGGATAAACTGCAACGTTATTTGCTACGTCAAGCAGAGCTCGGAATTGTTGAAAATGCCAATCGGGTGCTGGACCGAATATCGTCTGGTACAATTCGACTTAGCCTTCGGCAGGAGTATCAGGATGCCGACAGTGGACAGGAAAAGGCGCTGGATTTGGTTGCACACAATAGCAAACTGATAGATGGATCGAGTTCGAGCACAAATAACACTCCAATTCCGGTCTCATTACTAAGCGGTTCTCAACGCTTTCGTGTCAGCGTAGCATTAGCTCTTGGAATTGGCCAATATACCAGTAAACATAAAAGAAATCTGGATACCGTTATTATTGATGAAGGATTCGGTTCTCTTGACGAAGCTGGCAGGCGTGAGCTAGTAGATGAGTTGCAGAACCTGACCGGATTGTTAGATCGAATCATTTTGGTTACCCACCAGGAGGAAATCGCCAGAGCGTTTCCTAACGGATACCAAATAAGGCTAGAAGACGAATCCTCAAAAGTTTCATTGATTGAATAACATACCTTCAAGTTCCTAGCAAAATATTTTCCCCTACCTTATGCTACATTGTACCTATCCTTAACCCGCCCAAAATTCTGGCAACTGCAAATTTTTGCCCATAATCTTTTCTCTCCCGACATCTGGTGACGACGTCACTGTGTAGAATATGAACCATGCTTTAACAATATTATTTAGATCTTCCTAACTGATGGAGTTGGATAGACATGAATACACCTTACATACATCAGGGAGAGGCTGAACAGCCAATAGTTAAACCCTTATACACGGATAGGTCGGTGGAACCTGATATGCTAACTACGCTTCCCAAAATTAGGGATAGAGACGATGCTTTAACTCCGATTGGCCGCTTCAACCGATTAACGGCGAAACATCAAAAACAATTGTTCCAACAATTTTCCCAGATTCGACAAGATATCCAAAAGCTGTTCAACCAACACCCTAAATCTATCATAGAGGTTGTCAGGCCGAATGAATCCAAAAAACCTGGTCGGAAAAGATCAAGCCNGTGGTGGTGGGAACCAATGGAACTGCCAATTATCCTATCAAAGCTTGAACAACAACTAGACAAAAATGGGATTCAATCCGTCTTGTGGCCGAGGTTGCTTCAGAAGAGCAAACAAATTCTTTCCATTCAAAATACAATTATTAATGGGAATCTTCGGTTGGTGGCTTCTATCGTTAACAAAGAGTATGGTGAAAGCGTGGTATTATCAGCACATGATCTACTACAAGAAGGCATCATCGGTATGATCAAAGCCATCGGGAAATTCGATGATTCATATGGNACCCAATTTAGCACCTATGCTATTCCTTGGATACGGCAAACCATCAAGCGTGCTATCGAAAATAAGGCTGACCAGATTCGAATNCCTGTCTACATTGTGGAAGAACGTAGAAAGCTCCAAAAAGTTAAGACCAAGCTTCAGCAGAAAGCGAATAAATCTATTACCATCAACGAAATTGTTGAAGAGGCAGATGCCGACCCTAGTCAGGTCTATGAGATTTTGGGGAGCCGGATAACATATGTTCCACTGGAGTCCTCCAGCAGCCAAGATGATCACTTGTTCAGCTACAGAGACACACTAATAGACAAAATGTATCTCGACCCGTTGAGACAACTGGTTTTGCGTGAAAGGAAAGATACTGTTCAGATGGTTGTCAATTCACTGCGTTCCCAAGAAAAGGCTGTTGTCAGACTCCGTTACGGTATGGACGACGGTTGTGAATATTCCTATGCTGAGATTGGTAGGAAACTGAACCTGAGTCGTGAAAGAGTGCGGAAAATCGCCAACCAAGCCTTGCAAAGAATGNAGAGCGGCCACAAATGGAACCAACTATACCAATTGGTTTGACAAAATGCNACTTGTGACATCACCTGTTGCAAGTAACACTTAAATAAAATGACGAATAGGAGCTACCNCAATGCCAAATTACAATAAAACTATTCTCATGGGACGTATCACCCATGAACCNGAACTAAAAACNTTAACGTCAGGAACGATTAGTGTNTCCACNGGTATGGCGATCAACCGAAACTGGACAGATAAGGAAACTGGCGATAGACGTGAAGAAGTCTGTTTTGTTGACCTGCAAGCTTTTGGCCGAAATGCTGAAATCATTCACCAGTATTTCATCACGGGCATGCCTATCCATGTGGAAGGAAGGCTTCGTTACCGAGCTTGGGAGACACCGAACGGAGAGAAGCGATCTAAGCATGATGTTCTGGTTGATGCTTTTCAATTTGTTGAAAGCTCCAATAGTGGTCAGCATAATGGNGGCACTGATACNGATACTGTAGCCAATGATGAAATTCCCTTCTAGGACATTACGTTATTCTNGGTTGTTTGGAATGGTAAGATAGGGGNGATTATCTTGGCCACTCATGATCGNTTTTTTATTTTAGTTGGAAGAGGTTTCTCTAATTTTGCCTGAGTATAGAAGAACAAATGGTTTTTGGTCAGATGTTTAACTATATACTTCAATTACAACGTTATGAAGGAGGGATTAAGAATGAAGATCCAAAATGGATGCATGGTTCCACTTGGTTACGGGAAATACTTCAGGTCTGATTCTATCGTTGGTATTGAACCGATTGAACAGGATCGNGGTATTGGTCAACGAACCAAAGTTTACGTTGAAGGATTAACACAGCCGGTTGTTGCTTCTCGGACAGAAGGTGTCATTCTTCGTGATATGCTGGAGTCGGATGAAAATACGACATCAGATTTCATCGCATCTGTACAGCAGACAGAAATGCTGAGAGATATTATGGAAAGCATAGCGGACATCGCACCTATGCTGAGATCAATTATTAATGATCAAGGGGGTTGGAACTTGGACCGTTTAGAAGAACAAATGAAGGAAATGTTGGATGAGCCCCCATCAAATTGATATAATCGCGGTTATATCAACGCCTACGTGGTTCCAAAAAGGCACATTAACAGGTATTGATGAAAATTGCTGTTATTGACACAGAAACTGCTCGTTGGTCAGATGAAGTTGATCAAGGTTGGCATAATCTGGAGGATTTTGGACTTGCGCTTTTGGTGATAGGTTTGCCAAGTGGTTCTACCGGACTGGATTTCTACATGTTTTCGCCTTATGCAGAAATTCCGTGTTTTCCTTGTGTTGGTAATTTCCTGAATCAGACTGAAGTGCAGAATCGACTTGATGGTGTTGACCAAATCGTTTCTTTTAACGGTGATCATTTTGATCTCAGAGTTTTGGAATCAGCGAAGTTTGATATTGCTAGCTGGCAAGCAAAGTCCTGCGATCTCCTTCAGCTTTTTACCAGAGCTGCTGGGCACCGGATCAGCTTGAACAATCTGAGCAAAATCCAATTCAACCGGTCAAAACTGTTTGAGTCAGGTCAACAGGCAGTGGAATACTGGCGTGCTGGTCTCGAATTGTTGAGGGGNTGGTCAGATGATCACAGCAATTTCGATCAGGAACATAGTGATCTGTGTTGTCGGCGATCGGCTAAATACCTGTTTGAAACAGTTATTACTTATTGTAAGCAGGATGTGCATTTAACATATGGTCTATACCAGCATATTCAGCAACATNAGAGCCTATCCTTTTGGGATCGGAACAGCCAAGATTTGAAGACAGTCAAAATGGTCATTTAAGGTATGTTAGAGGAGCAGAAACATGAAGACAGACTATGAGGATATTTTTGATAATCCTGACGAAGAGCAGGTTGAAAGGCAGTGGAGGATTCTGCAGGCTATTCGTCGATCAAGCGGGGTTACAAAGCAAGAACTGGTTTGGGAACGNAAAGTCAGNGAACGTACTATTGAGAGAGATATCCAAACCTTATCACGAATGGGATTTCCGATTTTAGACGAAATTGATGGTCGAGAAAAACGATATCATTTCATGCAACATTATGAATTTCCCTCAATTTCGCTGGATATTTTTGAATACTTATCTTTNACTTTGGCCCAGGATATGTTGTCTTTTCTATCTGGAACACCGTATTATAGCGATTTCATCAAGGCTATGCAGAAGATTAGATCCGCTATACCACCTGAAAGTCAGCAGTATTTAGAACGGATTCGCAAGTTTATTGTTTTCCAGTCCAGACCAATTAAGGATTTCAAGCGGGTCTCTCCTATGATCCAGATTGCGCAGAAAGCGACGACTGGCCAGCAACGACTGGAGTTAACTTATAAGTCGACACGCAGTGGAGAAGTTATTATCAGAATGGTTGATCCCTACGGCATATACCAAGCTGAGAATGCTTTGCGTCTCGTTGGTTACTGTCACCTCCGACAAGACTACCGTGAGTTTAACTTTGATGGCCGGATGGTTGATTTAGTGATGCTGGACGAAACTTTTGAACCTCAGCAAAGTTTCAACCTATCGGAATATACTTCTAGTGGATTTGGTGTGATCAAGGGGGACCCCGTTCAAGCCGTTATCCGTTTAGAACCTCCCGTCTCCCGTTGGGTACGTGAACGGGAATGGGATGGTTTAACTAAAACCGTTGAACTTGAAGACGATGCCATCGAATTGCATTTTGATACAGATGGTCGGCAAGGATTGTTCCGCCAGATTCTGGAATGGGGTGGGTGTGCGGAAGTGATTGAACCTCCTGATTTCCGTCAACAGATCCTGAATGAGATTGAAAAAATGCAATCCAAGTATA
>PBXZ01000115.1:0-15945 GCA_002729415.1 Candidatus Poribacteria bacterium
ATGAAGCCGTTTGTTGAGAATGTTGCCCATAACGAAAAACTAGAAGGTAAAAGTTTTCCACTTGCCTGGTCGAAGTAATCTATACTTCCAAGACGCGAATTTCGGTACGCAGATTATTGGTTGTTACACTGAAGTTTTCGATAAGGTTAGTTCAACGAATGATGTCGCCATCCGTTTGGGNAAAGAATTAAAACCTGAAGGGACTCTCGTTATAGCTGAAGACCAGACGAGTGGACGAGGNAGACGTTCGAGGACATGGTATTCTTCACCANAATCAAATATCNTAGCTACGGTGATTTTACGGCACCGGCTACTGAAAAGTCAGNTTGGATTACCCTGTTTAATTGGTGCAGTGGCAGTTGCAGATGCGATTCNTGAATGCACAGGGTTATCCACGAAAATTAAATGGCCGAATGATGTACACATANATGGGAAGAAAGTCGCAGGTTTATTAGCTGAACTGGAATATGATCATAGGCAACAACCTTTTCTGGTTCTTGGATTNGGTGTNAATGTNGACATTGAAAATTTTCCAATAAGTCTTAAACAAACAGCAACCTCCCTAAAANTAGAAAGTGGCAAGACATGGTGCAGANTTACTTTATTAGGAGCAATTCTGCGAGGGATTGANAAACATTATTTTGATTTAAAAAGCAACCAAACNAAGCATCTCATTGAAAAAGCCAATCAGTTGTGTNCCATTCTCGGTCAAGAAATTAAGATACAAACGTCAGAGGANACNTTTAGTGGCACTGCTGAAAGAATNGANGAAGACGGCGGTTTGCTACTGAGCCAAGAATCAGNAAANAACCGAAAAATTCTGATTGGAGAAGTGGTTAAAACAAGCAGATGAAAAAGCGNTTCAACTTATTATTTGTGATAGCTTTTGTTTTGTTAGCCTNTATTGGATGCCAAAATTCTGAACCAGAGGATAAATCCGAGGAAAANCCAGTTCGAGTTAGCGATACCAATATTGGTATCGTAGGAACTTGGCAACTNGTTGATTACGAACCCCATGATTTCGAAGAATTACCAGAAATGATTTTAGTCACCAAAATGGATTTCAGTTGGTCGGTGACCACCATAATTCAGTCTGTTGCCTTTGGCNAATTGATTNTACGCGCAACAGGAAATTACAAAGTNGATGGTAACAGAGTCACAGGAGAGACAATTGAGGCTTCAGTGAGTACTGGGAAGGTTGAAACGGAAATCCCAACTATGGGGACAGAGATTTTTCNTGGAGAATCAGTCGTACAAATACAAGACAATCACTTAATTATTNTTTATGATGATGGAAGTATCGCAAGATACAAAAAGACTGGNTGAAAAACATTTCACCCAGTCTTTANTATGCTAAAATATGCTGTATTTGTTTTGTTTCTAATATTTNATAGNNGNTGGTTGCATTTCGCGAATACCACGATNATGGAAATAAGGGAATTCGAACATCNCTANTTGAAAGCGTCCCGCAGGCTGATCTNGNGGAGGTGCTTTTTCGATCTTGATTTTTTGGACCACGCTTTTCCCATTCTTTTTGACTTGTCGAAAAGCGACAAAGCCCGCCATTGTGCCTGGCTCACCATCTTTCATTCCNCTAANACCATCTTCCATCCTTGNCATTTGCTTCTCTAGCAGAATTNCCTTTGCTTTNTTTAACCCATTTTTCATAGCTAAGCCACCAACTCGGCTCATCATTGTCATGCGTTCTCTTAAGTCNTCGAAATTCATACCCGAATAGAAATTATCGTTGGAGTCTTCGATACTCCATTTTCGAACGTCAAAAATGAGTTTGCTATTTCGATTATTAACAATNTCTACATAGAAAACGTCAGTTTTATCCCCTTGATGTAGGGCTTCAGACTGATAAAAGACNGAAGTTGAATTTCCCCGGTTNAACTTTCGGTTTAGATCTGCATCACGCCAGTAAGTNACGGNAAGTGTTATACCATCCCTTATCATTGTATATNTAGGTTTTNGTNACTCATCTTTACCGAGTGTGAGAATNGCCATTTTACTGTTANCTGTATCACTTTCATATGTTTTNAGCGCGATTTCCATCATCTTATCATGTTGCTCNGGTGTCAATTCGAAAGCTAGNGCNGCTTCCTCAGGACTTACATTGGGACCTACTTCGTTCTNTTCCTTNAAAAAGACACAGTTGTTCTCGTCCTTCTGTAATTCCTCTAATGCTTCAATGAATGCCACCTCATCAATTTCGCCGGATTCAGTCATTGGTGGAACTAATGCTACCATGCCTTTCGGTAAAGTACCTGGAACTTCGAGTTTACCTGGCACATTTGGTTGAAGTGGCGGCAGATGTCGCAAGGACGTCCCTCCAGTACAACCTACCACGAGTAGAATTAATAAAAACAAGCCAACCACTGTAGGAATCCAACTGTAACGCCTTCTCATCTTACCTCCCCCTTAATTGTATGATCTAACTACCTGAGTATAGCACAAGCATTATACTTTTTCAAACGTAAAAAATTAGGACGATTTCTTGTTATTCATAAGTTGTTATGTTTTTAAATCATCGACTGCCTTACAATGGCGAAAATGTACGTTTTTTGGTGTTGCTTCATAACCTTTCCAAGCATAGGGGTCTACCCCTGAAACTGGTATAACACCACGACGATCGGCGTTGGCAGGCCTTTCACCATCTTTGATACTCCAAGGTAAGAGCGACCATGCGTTACAATAGTGGTTTACCAATACTCTTCGGTACGTCTGCCCTTGGTTCTTNCGTGAGCGATGAAGCAGGTATCCATTGAAGAAAACAACAGTTCCTGTTTTAACTTCAATTGGCACTTCAAGTGTTTCATCAAAACCGTAACTTTCCAAATCTGCTGAATCAAATTCCTCCGGGTTACCATGGGGTTTCTGTGAATAAAGATAACCCATTTGGTGCGAGCCAGGTATTACCCATAGACAACCGTTTTCAACCGTAGCATCATCCATAGCAATCCAACCTCCTATTAGGGACCTATCGCGTGTTGGAATATATATTTCGTCCTGATGCCACGATTGACCTTGAAAACCAGATGGTTTCACAAATAGCATTGATTGCATACATTTAACGCTACCATCCCAAAATGGAATGTGTGCGGCAGTAATTTGGCTTAAAACACCGCAAAGTTCAGGGTGTTTTACGTATTTTTCCATGACTGGACTGATGAAATGGGGTTGATGAATACATAGAATATTCGCTAAAATTTGGTCGTCGCTTAGGTTTTCAGAAACCGGTTGAACTGCTTCACACGGATATCCACCACGAGCAATACGAACAGTATCTTCACGCAATTCTTCAATTTCGTCCGACTCAATTAAGTTTGGTACTGCAATATATCCGTTTTCAATAAAGAACTGAACTTGACTGCCTGAAAGCTTTTTTGGGACATCAATCCTTTTATCATGCGATATTTCTGTCATGTTTTTACATTCCTCAGTAGGCCGCTACACAAGTTTATTCTTGGAGAGAAGTTCCTTTAATTCAAGTTTGTAACTTGTTTCTAGTGGCAGGAGCGGGCTTGTAGTTTTATCACTGCAGATTCCAATTAACTCCATGCATGCTTTAAGGCAACTGATTTGTGCTCCGTAAGAGTAAAGTTTTCCTAAACCTAAGAGTTCTTTGTTGATACGATCCACCTCTTCAATCTGACAACCTTTGGCTGCATTATAGAGATCGACTGCTCGTTTGGGGTCAACATTTGATATTGAAATGATAGCCCCGTCTGCACCAAACGTGATGGCCGCACCCGCCATTGTGTAAGATCCGAGCAGAATCGAGAAATTCTGATGGTGTCCCAAGTATGCATGAAGTTTCATGAAAGTAGTCCAGTCCCCAGTGCTGTCTTTGATTGCAGCAATGTTCTCGTATTTATCTACTAGATCTCGAACTGTTTCCGGTTGAATTGAGGTTTTAACCAACACCGGAATGTTATAAATACAAATGGGTAAATCGCTATTTTGGGCAACTGTGCCATAGAAACTCTTAATGTCATCCTCACCAGTTGATGGGTAATAATATGGTGGCGTCGCAGCAACTGCTGAAACATTAAATTGTTGTGCAGTATGTATNTTTTTGATAACCTGTTTGGTGCTTGGTCCCATTACTCCACAGATAATCGGAATCCGGTCGCCGACAGCATTAACTGCGATTTCTATCGCTCTGCGACGTTGGTCTGTCGTTAACGCAACAGATTCTCCTGAACTGCCAAGCAAAAACANACCGTGAATTCCATGATCAATTAAGCGATTAATGTGGGCGACAAAGCTAATTTCATCAACATGCTCATTTTTATCAAGAGGCGTAATTGTTGGTGTAAAGACACCTTGGAATTTCATTGTCATTTCCTAACCGATTNTGTAATTANACTGATTTTCCGAGTACCTGTATAAATTTAGATTACAGTTTCTTATTTATTTAGACTAAAACTAATTCAANGTCTTTGCCTTTCGGCCAANGTCTTATGGATTATAGCAAAATCTGTTTTATGATGTCAATTAACTAACTTTCTATTCTTCAGAACAGGTCGGANAGCTTTTNNCAACAACTATCAGAGCACNATTTNCTTCNGCACCNTCTTGGAATGTCGATTNGGCTGAAACCAANATTATTCTTAGGAAGANGATACCAAATNCTGATATTGTCTCGTCAGNTTTAGGACAATCCCTATCCATAGAAAAGACATCNTAATTGCGGTTACAGGATAAACAACTATTGGAATTACAAAAACNACATCAATCAATGCATTTACACCTGCGGTTAATCCTTCACCATTGCGATAGATAANGGAATCAATAAGTTGTTTGGCACGATAACGTGCATCATACGAAAGAGGCATATAGAGAATTTCTTTTGANGCTCGGAAAATTGAGTANTCCAATGATTTAAAAAGTAGGAGTGAAAGAGTCGCTGTNCCTAATGAAGGAGCTAAAATTGATGCCAAGTTGACACTAAGATGAATGATTGGNATAAACAATTTTATTAACCGTATTTGAAGTAATGGCAATATCAATGGAGCAACCAAGAAATTCAAACAAAACGCTATTATATTTACCTTATACCAAAAACCGTAAAGATATTCCGATCGCAGATCTTTGTNACTAAATNCTTCAGCCATAAGAACGTCAAAACGTAATTCTAGNGCCGTTGACAAAATCTGAGTAACAAAAATGAGGAGTCCAAGGAAAAGGAGATANCGTGATTTAAAAAAGAGCCCAATNCCTGCATGNCCCTGTCGACCTCCAANCTCTTTTTCATTCGGTTTGGGTTCTCCTCCAACTCGGTAGGCAATTAATGAAAAGACTGCAGCGNCGATCAGNGAGACTACAGTGAANATCAGCATNCTTTCGGTTCCTAATGTAGTTACTAGCTTTTCCCCAGCCCAAGTTCCCGCAGTTGCTCCAATGGCTGAAATGCCAAGAAAGAAGCCATTAAATCGGCGTGCAAAATCAGGTTTCAACACACTATTAACAAATGACCAGTANTGTTCAATNAAAATAACAATATAGGATTTCCTAAAGAGAAACAAAATTACGCACGCAGTCTTNCTNCCNTCTAATATGAAAAAATAACAGATTAAAATGAGCACTGCCGAAAAAACAGTTGAGATTAGTAACGANATGTTTGCACCAAACCGAGAAAGNAGTTGTCCGTANATATATATCAGCAGAAATACCNTGANNGGTACTCCNGCCATTGCAACTGACATCGTCATCANCGTNTTTTGANGGCCAAAGGCCTCGATCAAAATGGATTTTGATGCGGATCGGATNCACTCATAACCAAATAGAAGACAAAACGCGGCTAATGCTATTGCAAATGCGGAAAGGATCATGTTTCGTTGAAAAAAGGCTCGGTTCATCTAATGACCACTACAGTGCCATTAATCAATTCATCGGCGATTCTGATCTGATAAATATACAAACCACTTTCTACTAGCTGNCCACNTTCATCTTTTCCATCCCAAGTATTAGAACCATTACGAAGAGTTCGCATCTTTTGACCCGCTAGATTGAANANATCGATAGTGAAACTTTGATAGGCGTCTCGTGTTTTAACGTGGAAAATGGTAGGGGTATTTGCGGGTGCGAAAGGGTTTGGTGTNGCCCATCCAGCTGAAATCTTNCGTTCGAGTTCCGGTTCAGACCCAATCCAAAATTCACCGGTTCGGTTTANTCTGAAACTTACTTGATCCCCATAATCTGAGGTGCCNATAGCATGACGCATAACATTGTCATTGTAAAAGACAATGTGTTTTTCCCCATTGATTTGCTTAACGGGGAATTGTAGAGTAATCAGTTCGGAGAAAGTGAATTTCTTAAAGGGAATCTTATCCTTATTAAGTGCAATCAACCGAAACCCATTATGATCTTTTAACTTTTCAAGACTGAGATAGAGATCCTCACCTATAGCATCAGGAGGGACTGTAATAATTGCACCTTGTGCAACAATACGGTTCTGATCAGTCTTCAGGTGAGATCGAATTAACGTCTCAATAATAACCTCTTTGCCATCAACTATTGATTCTCCCACATTTCCTGCTCGGTCGGTTCCGCTAAAACGGAATTCACCGACACCGTCACCGGTTTCAATTGTAACGGTAAAATTACTCGTCCATTGGTCTCCATTTTCTGTCAGCACAAGAGGAATAGGTTGTTTCCCTGTTGGGGCGAATAGCAGTTTGGGTGACTCAACCAACTTCTCAGATGTTTCCAAGGTGATTTGAACTTCACCGGAACCTACCTGTTCATTATCTACGGGATAAAATCGAATTAGTTTTGGCCTTTGATTAACGACAGCAGCTTTCTGAATCGAAATCCGTGCTGAAGGCGGTTGAGTGTCGATCATGAAACGGTGATGAACAACTCTACTGTGGTTACCTGCGCGATCAACACTCATCAGATGAAAATATGTAATGCCGTCCGCTAGTGTTTTCGTCGTTTGCAAATTACTGCCGTTCTGGATCAGAACTGTCGGAATAGTACCTGGATGGTTGTCCCATTCACCATAGTACTCGTTGATGCCGGAAAAATCCGTGTCCACTGACCATTTTACGTTGGCTACAGTGTNGGGCACCCAAATATCCTGTTTAGGGTGAGTGGGACTATTCAAATTTAACGTAGGTGAATCCGTATCCACAAAGAGTTTGACAACGTTTGAGAAACTAACATTACCTGCAATGTCTCGAACACGAATCTGAAATTCGGATCCATTTGACTGGTTCACTTCAGGAATTTCGTCCGTATCATACCAATTTTCCAAGCCTTCGTTTTGAAATGGCTGCCAGTCAAAATTCCCATATCGATAAGCAAAGGCCTTGTCATCAATTCCCGACATTTCCTCAATTAATTGACCCTGAAAGATTTTAACTGTTTGAGATATCCAGTTTTCACCAATAGGTTGCACGACGGTGACAACTGGAGGAATTGAATCAATACGTACCTCGTGGTGTGAAGTATCACCCCAAACACCTGTTTCACTTTGGCATCGAACATGAAAGAACCAGATACCATCTGACAAATCGGTATGATAAACCACATCAAAACTGTCTGTTTCCATGTCTGGGATAGTATTTGAACTTTGATCCATAATAAAACTATAACCAGCAATCCCACTTAGATTGTGTTGGATATTCCATCGGATATCAACGGATGATGATACACGCCATTTCTGATTCGGATGTGTGCNTGACAACAAGATTGGGCGTTTGGGCGNCGCTGAATCCATTTGGATTTTGAAATGCACTGGTTCACTTTGATTCCCAGCGTTATCAACTACCATTAGATGAAAAAACCACACACCACTCGATAGGTTGATGACGGCTAAATTATTGTCAATGAGATGATCATCAATTAATTNGTCTGGGATGGTATTTGATAGATTATCCCANNCACCGTAGGTCTGTGAAATACCAGATAGATCTTTCTTCAGTGTCCAACTAAATTGTGGTTTAGTACTACCATACCACACTTCACTATCTGGATGTGTTGGACTCAAGATGACTGGTTTAATAATCTTTGTGTCAATTCGAAGGCGGAAGTGTGTTGTTTTACCGGCAATACCGGTTTGGCTAATTGCTTTTATATGAAAATACCAAATGCCGTCGTCTAGACTTCGTTGAATGCTCGTAGATTCATACGATTCCGGTTTGTTATCCGGAATCGTATCAGAATCGTTATCTATTGAGAAACTATATTGATGATTGCCACTGAATGATTGGGATGGTTCCCAGCGTAGTTCTATCGTCTTTTTGCTAGACCAATCACTTTGACCATGCGTTTTTGATTTGACAATTGGAGCGTTGGGGATAACGCTATCAATTGTCACCTTGAAATGCCTGGTTTTACTAATATTGCCTGCATTATCAACCACTCGAAAATGAAAAAAGTGCATCCCACTAGTGAGATTAGATATATCAGAAACAGGCTGTGTCGGTACGGCATCAGGCAACTTATCCCAATGACCAAGATACTGCGAAATACCAGACAGATCTTNNTCAACCTGCCATGTTAGTTTAGGAGATGTGTTGGCATACCATTTTTTAGTATCAGCGTGGGTGTCAGAGAGAATCTGAGGCGTAGAAATTTGAGTGTCCACCTTAACAGAAATAGCAGATGGAAGTCCAACATTTCCAGCATGGTCGATTGGTTGCACTTCAAAGTGCCAAGTTCCATCATCAAGATTCGATTGTGTTAATTGAGTTCCTTCCACTTTTATGGCGGGTAATTTTTGATCTANATATTTACGTTTGACGGAATANCTGCTGATTTCTNGTGTGTTTTCATGNTCCCAAGTGAGGGAGATGTCCTGNCTGTTTTGCCACTTTGTGACATCTAATTTTNNCGTTGTGTTAAGTGGGTGATATACGGCCAAATTTCTGGCNGGCTCNGGTGATACAGTATCTATGTGAAAAGGACCGAGATGNAGCGTNTCGGCTGATATTAGACCTNCTTTGTTCATTGATCTAATATGAACAAAGTAGTTTTTACCATCTNCTAGTACTGGACTGGTATAGGTTGTCTGCTTNTGCTGATACGACTTCTCATTTGAAATTGAACTGGGCGACTNATNCCAAAGAATTAAGTAGGTAGAAANCCCATTTTGCTGCTTCGATTCTGCNTTCCAAGATAACGATATTTGGTTTTGNTTCGACCACTTATTNGGNTGATGTGAGGTGCTGTGTAGGCCTGATGGTNGGTTGGGTAACTGAGTGGNAATTATAAAAGGTCCTAAATGTGCTGTGTCAATACTCCAGTTTCCAGCGGCGTCNGTCGATCTAAGNTGGGCNTACCATTGTCCATCNGGTAACTGAGGTGTTACNAATTCGGTTACTTCATTTCCAACGTTGATTATTTCGGGTGGAGTTGAAACAGGTTNTTGATTCCATAGAATTGAGTACCCAAGTAGCCCACTGGTTTCATCTTGACTNCTGGTCCAATCAATGGTTACNTTACTCAAAGCCGTCCAAATACCAGTTTGGTGACTTGAACTTTTTAAGTTTAAGGGTGGTGGTGGTGGTGCAATATCGATTAAGAACGGGCCAAGATGTGATGTTGTTTTAAAATTGTTGTTTTTGTCAACAACATTAAGATGAAAGTAATGGGAATTACCATCCTCAAGTGGTCTACTTGTTAGAGTCCGCTGAAACTCATCCAACGTAATGGTGTCCCATAAGGAGGTTTCGGCTATTTGATCCCATGCATGCAAAAACCCTCCCAATCCTTTCGTAGTTGATGGGGGATGCCATTCTACCTCGATTGTATTGTCATTTGACCACATACCAATTTCGTGCGAACGACTTTTGATTGCAAGCTGGCGTTGAACTCGAACAGTTTTCTGATCCATAAGCTGTTCATTAACATAAAGCAGAAAAATGTAGGTTTCGTCGTTTAAATCCCCATTTGGTTGCCATTTGGGACCGCCAAACTTATGGAGATTTCCTGGACTCTGAACGCCCATATTGAGCAGATTGATTTGAACTCCATCCGTGTCGCGAATCTCAATCTGAACCTCACCAGATTTTGCCAAATTGTACGGAATAATTTGATCATCCGGATTAAATGGTGTAGAGAGATCAAATGTGAATTCTGTGTGAGTTGGAATATTGCCTGAACGAATCTCACTAGACCTATTATTTAAGTCAGCAATTTCCAATTCAATTGCTTCAGCCACACGTCGGCCATGAAGCCAATCATCTACTCGATCCCGATTTTCGAATGTTAACCCTGGCCACCAGAAAAACCAGATTCCATCGGCAGCGTCAACGGTTCGGTTTCCCAGCAATTGCATGTCGGGTGTTAGCGCTTCCCGAATCTGCTGACGTATCTCCCAATGCGTTGGTTGACGATATCCAATCGGATCATAGGCTTGTAAAACAAGGTGCACTTGCGGATATGGTAGATCATATAGATCTCGATCCGGCCAAATAATACTTCGAAATTGGTTCAGACACCAAGCTAAATCACGATACTTTGGGGAATGAACTGGTTGTTCATAACGAGTCATCCAAATATAACTACTTGAGCTAATCATTGCTACGTCAGCTGGTCGGCAGAACCGTCTAAGTTTCGTAGAGGTATAATAGGCACCATCAAACGAGACATCAACATAACGGTCATGGCGGGGATAACCACCAGCTAATTCGGCTTGATTGATAACTTCCACCATGTTTTCAAATTCGTCTGGATCATAATTATGCTTTGATCCCATTGGCTCTTCGACCAGATACCAGCCTCCAATGACCCCTGCTTGTGGCCCACTTTTCTCCCATTCACAAAGATCCTGAACAAAATGTGTTAGCCAAGCATCCCCTCTTTTTCTATATTGGGGGAACAAGTCTCCAACAATGGCTCGCAAGCGAACTTGTCCATTGACGTTACCTTGTTGGTATACTTCTTGGAGAAAATTTTTCCACCATTCAGCCGCAGCATTCGGATCGGAGGAGATGTCTTTCGGCCAATAGTGTTGAACCAAATTACATGCTTCGTATGGATAATGTCCTCCGTGCCAGTTAGTGGGAACACCTTGCCAAGCTTCACGTAAATCAGGCGTTGCTAGGCTCAAATTGTTAGCATCATTACTAGCATAAACATTGAACATGCCAATTGATATGGGTTGTTTCTTGATTTCTTGAGCGCTAAGATTTAGTATTGCGATAANGAGAGTAAATGTAATAAGATAGAAGCAGTTTCGCACACAGAGTTCCACTTTATATTTTGTTCTCATTATACCACATNTGGGAAGATATCGGTGNCTCCATTTAATCTCGTTTAACTTCCCCCTTTTGAAGCTAAATTAANTTTATTTTTGATGTTGAAAGGAAGCAGGATATGCGAGCGGGNTTGCCTCCTCTATTGGAATTCCTTGATGGGACCCATGTNGAAACCTNAGGTGATTGGGAACGCCGCAGGTCACAGATTCGTCGTCTTATGTGCCAATANTTTATTGGNGATTTNCCNGACGTTNTNCCAACAATTATTGGTGTACAAACATTGGAGGAAATATCAAAAACGGATGGTTCAATCCGAAAACGGATTCAACTAGTTTTTAATACACCCAATAGNGTNTCGATGGATGTGTGGGTGTGGATACCATTTGGACATTCACCCNCACCAATNTTGTTAACTCAACCTCGAGATTATCAGATACCATGGGCGGAAGACGCTCTNTCGAGNGGCTATCTTGTTTGCTTGTATCCTGGNGTTGACAGTTACCACCAAGAAGNTGATTATCCTCGGTACGAGAGNGTTTGGAACGATTTTCGTGCTGAGTATCCTGATGCTAACTGGACNGAGATNTCAACCAAAGCATGGCTAGCTAGTCGATCACTTGATTATCTGCTTGATCCGCAATATGGTTATAATGTTATGGCCAANGAAATTGGAATTATTGGGTTTTCACGTTANGGNAAACAATCAATAATTGCCGCAGCATTNGATGATCGAATTAAGGCTGTTATTGCTCGNAGTCCTGGGTCACCCGCATCATGCCCTTACCGTTTTACTTCACGCGACACATTTGCAGAAACACCTGAGGATTTNCCCGGCGAATGGTTTCTNCCAAGTTTAAGATCTTATGCGGGATACGAACACCAACTCCCAATCGATTCCCATGGGTGGTANGCACTNATCGCNCCCAGACCNTGTTTAATNCACACTGCTCACAATGANGGGTGTGAACCCACATATGCCGTGGAAAAAGGATATTTAGAAGGTCNAAAAGTATATACGCTTTTAGGTNNTCCTCAGAATTTATATCTCAGTTATCGCTCTGGTGGACATACNCCTATTACAAAAGAACATATTGCAGAAAATATGNATTGGTTNGACCTAATGTTCGATCGACTTGATTCTAAGCAACTCGCTTTTGATGAAGAGTTAATCCATGATTTTAATTGGTGTGAATGGAAGTCCCAGCTAAGTGACAAAGATTTACTGGTTCCAAATGGTGATTTGCGGGAACAAATCTTGTGGTCATTGGGGCACAAACCAAAGGAAATCGGATCAAATGAGATGGCGTCGTCGTTTCTAAACTCAGCAGAATCTGAGCTGATGACACATGACCGATGGCAAGTCGAACACACAACCCGTTTGCCAGTTCATTTTGGTTGCAATGTTCGAGGGAACCTTTATTATAATCCGAATTCAGAAGGTTCTGTTCCTGTTATCATCTGGCTCCATCCTTTTTCATACCATTCTGGGTATAACGAAGGATATGGTGTGCAAGAAACAACCGTTTATTTTCGTCTCGCACAACAAGGATATGTAGTTCTTGCTTTTGATCAACTTGGTTTTGGTCTTCGTCTTCTTGAAGGAAGCAAATTTTACACTTCACATCCGAAATGGTCTAAACTTGGTCGGATGATTTGTGATGTCCAACATGCAGTTGATTTTCTGATAGATGGCGTGGGGGGAGCTAAGAACACGATGCCGGAAATTGATATTAATCATATCTATCTTCTCGGTTACTCTTTGGGTGGGATGGTTGGATTATATGCTTCCGCTTTAGATGGTCGAATCAGCGGCGTTGCCTCATTTTGCGGGTTCACACCACTTCGGACGGATACAGACATTAATCCAACCGGTGGAATTCGTCGGATTTGGGAACATCATGCGTTACAACCTCTACTTGGCATCTTTCATAATGATCAAGAAAAAATCCCATACGATTTTGATGACATCCTACGTCTAATCTCACCACGTCCATGTCTGATCGTTTCTCCCCAACATGATCAAGAAGCTAACTTTGGTGATATCATAGATTGCGTGGAATCAGTCCGCGGAGATAGAGGCGGGTCACCCAATTCTCTTACACATTTGATACCTGCTGATATTAATCGTTTTCAAGCAGATCAGCACAGGATGTTTCTTGACTGGATGAAAAATTTGGTGTAAACATCATGAGTTGGTTATATTCTCCATGTTTGGATTCCAATTTTGATAAGGCTTTGGGTAAATTCACCTCATCAAACAACAGAGAGGTTGAAAATTGGCTAGGAAACAGCTAGAAGTTGATGTCATTCCCCTAACACAAAGCTTCATTTTTAAGGCGAATGTAGGCCAAGCTATTATTAGTTCTATTAACCAGTACCTTGATGAAATTCTTGCGGATGAAAACACGAAAAGTCACGCACATAAGTTAGTTGGCCAAATTACCAGAGGCAAACAACTGGAAATCTCTCTGGAAGAAGATAGAATTATACCTTTGATCAATATTATTCAAAGTCTAGGCCAAAATTACTATGAGTATTTTTACAAGAAAACTGAGGACACTAGCCAACCACAAAAAACGGCCCACGTGTATACCATGTGGTCTGTTCATAGTTATGCGGGGGATTACAACCCACTTCATGACCATGGGAACCAGACCTTACAAGGACTTTCCGGCAGTTTGTACACCAAAATCCCACTAGTTATTCAAGAAAGTTCCGACGATTTGGACTTAAGTAATGCTTCTGGAAATCAAAATGGTTATTTGCAATTCGTCTATGGAGATTCCCCAGTGATTGGACCATCGATGTTCAAAATCCCACAAAATATAGCGGTAAAACCTGTCGTTGGTGATTTGTATTTATGGCCAAGTTGGTTGGAACATATGGTTTATCCGTTTGATGGAGAAGGAGAACGAAGGTCAATAGCGTTCAATGTAAGTTTCCAAAAACTGGGGTGATCGATCCGGTCAAGGGATTTCTCGCCTGACCATTAAACCTGATCTTCAATTTCTTCCTCCAATGGTTTCTTAGAACAGTCCAAGCAATCACTTTTATCCGTTGAGTAATCAATTGCAGAGTCTATCCGCAGTTTTTGTTCATCATGCAGGTAACACTAACTAAGAACTGAGAGGAGGAATTCAATCAAATCCCTAGAGGACATGCCATTTTCTGCAACTACTAAGGATTTCAAAACGGCTCGGTTTGCGATGCACAGTGTTAAGATAACGATGTTCCGGGTTAAAGACAGGTGCAAAGATAATTACACATCAATTTCCTCGTTCAAAGCTAAAAACGCAATTGATTCCTTATCGTATAAACCGATAAAAGGGGGTTAGATATTTGTAGGCTAGGATCAGTTCGGTTCGATCCCCCAACTTATAACAAACCCAGATCAACTAGTCATTAATTCCAACCTTCGACATATGAAACGTCCCAATATCATTTTTCTATTAACTGATAACCAAAGATACAACCTTATGAGGTGTGCAGGTAATCCTATTATTTACACACCTCATATGGACAATTTGGCCAATCAAGGTGTGCGTTTTACCAATGCGTTTACAACGACTCCAATTTGTGCGGCCAGCCGAGCGAGTCTTCTCACTGGACTCTACGAACGAAGACACCAGTTTACATTTAACACTCCGCCGCTACGGAGTGAGTTTACAGATATAAGCTATCCAACCTTGCTACGCTCAGCTGGTTATTACACTGGATTCATTGGTAAATTCGGTATAGAATCCAATGGGGAACTATTGGTGGAAAATAAAAAAGAAGCGCTTGGAAAGATGTTTGATGTCTTTGACAATTTTGAGCATTGGGGGCCTAATGGATATTTGGTAAAACAGGCAGATGGAAGTATGAAACATTTAACTGACGTTACGGCAGATAAAGTGGTTGGTTTTCTGCATGGTCGCAAACAAGGTAAACCTTTTTGCCTATCTGTTAGTTTCAATGCGCCCCACGCTCAGGATAATGTTCCACAACAATATTTTTGGCCCTCAAGTGTTGATCATCTTTACCGAGAGGTGACCATACCTAACCCAGCTAATTCGAGTCCCGATTTTTTTGCCAACTTACCGGATTTTTTGCAACAATCTCTTGGGCGAGAACGCTGGTTCTGGAGGTTTGATGGAGTCGAAAAGTTTCAACAAATGATGAAGGGGCTGTACCGTATGGTTAGTGGGGTAGACACAGCCATCGGTAGAATACGAAAAGAAATTAAGCAACTTGGATTGGAGGATAACACAATCATCATATTTATGTCAGATCATGGCATGTTTTATGGTGAACGTGGGTTGAGTGACTGCTGGTTACTATACGAAGACTGCATTCGTGTCCCGCTGATTATATTTGATCCAAGATCAGAAGAAACCACAAACTATGCTACCCTGATTGAACAGATGGTACTCAATTTGGATATTGCACCTACAATTTTGGAGCTAGCTGGTCTGGATGTACCAAAGGTAACACAAGGTTGCAGTTTAGTTCCCTTATTAACTGATTTCCGCCCACAAACGTGGCGAACTGATTTCTGTTGTGAACATCTGTTTGATCATCCGAAAATCCCGAAGAGTGAAGGGATTCGAACAGAACGTTGGAAGTATATCCAATATTTTGAACAACAACCAATTTATGAAGAATTGTACGACTTAAAAAGGGATACGCAAGAAACAACAAACCTAATCGATGATATAGCGCTCGTGGAGGAAACCAAACATTTACGAAA
>PBXZ01000116.1:0-9056 GCA_002729415.1 Candidatus Poribacteria bacterium
AAGACTACTATGAGTGTGCTGAGATTTTTGAGCTGCCAGTTGATGGCGATACCAACAACACCCGCTGGGTCGTTTTTGCTGCTGATGCCCGTTACGCTATCGGTCAGTTCGACGGCAAGGTTTTCTTACCTGAGCACGATGGAAAATACCAAGTGCACTATGGCAAATATTATGCTTCCCAACTCTTCAATAATAGCCCTGATGGCCGAAAGATCCAGATTGGGTGGGCTCAAATCGAGATGCCCAGTATGCCATTCAACCAGACGTTCAGCTTCCCTCACTCGTTGACGCTGCGCACGACTGACACAGGCATTCGTATGTTCGCAGAACCAGTAAAGGAGATCGAGACACTTCATCAAAAACAACACTCCACCGAAAATATATATCTCATTGAAGACCAGCCTGCCAACCTAGAGGTATCAGGTGAACTTTTCGATATCCGGGCCAGGTTCGAAGTCAGAGATGCAACCACTATTGGTATTGACATTGGCGGTGAACAAGTCATATATAATACCAAGGAAAACCAACTAAACGGTGCTGAGATGACACCAATAAATGGAGAGATTACGGTACAGATTTTAATTGACCGGCCAATGATGGAAATCATCGGTAACAACGGGAGGGTGTTCCTAACTACCTCGCGGCAACANCGGGGTANAGTTTCGANTATCTCTGNTTTCGCAGAGGGNGGTCAAGCGAGATTGGTCAGCCTAGAGGCTAANGAACTTCGGTCGATNTGGTAGANTGAAGTAATCNNGAAGCAGTGACTTCTAAATTTAACGTGAATTATCAATGAGGCACNAGATACTATGCTAACACTAATTCTTACTAGTCTAGTGNTGGAACTGACNTCGGCAGTTTCTCATGTTGACANCAACGAANCAACNACAGGNANAAAGGTAAAAGTTTTTATTCTAGCAGGNCAATCCAATATGGAAGGTCATGGNCAAGTGCGGAGTCTCAANCACCTCGGNAAACANCCGCAGTATGGTTATTTGCTAGAAAAATTAAAAAANACANATGGGTCNTGGAAGATTCGNNAGGACGTGACCATTGCATGGCAAGCCAAAGAGAAAAAGAGNGGCCCACTAACCGTCGGNTGGGGNAGTCANGATCATGAAATAGGGCCGGAATTGATGTTNGGTACCATCATGGGCGATAAGTATNATGAACCAGTACTGTTAATTAAAACTGCTTGGGGAGGCAAAGACGTGTTCTGCGATTTTCGATCGCCTACTGCGGGCAACCTGACTGAGGATGAAGCACTTTTGTTGGAACGCGAACGATCGGAAAACAACAATCGTGAGATTGGGTACTACTACCACAAACTAGTTTCGGAAATCAAAGAACATCTGACCAATATAGATGATGTGGTTCCTAATTATCAAGGTCAAGGTTACGAAATTGCTGGGATGGCTTGGTTTCAAGGCTGGAACGATTTCTGCCAATGGCATGTCGAGATTGATCAGAAAAGAGTGGGAGTTGGAATCATAGAGAATTACCCTAATAATCTGTCAGCTATGTTTCGTGATCTACGTCAGGATCTCAATGTGCCCAATATGCCAATCGCCATTGGTGAAATGGGAATTGGTGGACATAACATTGAAGAAAAAGCTCAAGATCAAGGTAATCATGAAGCCCNAGCTATGATGGACTTTCGCCAAGCACAGCAAGCCGTCGCGGATAACAAGACACTCAAAAGCATCACTTTCGTTCCAACAGCCGAGTTCTGGGATATCCGGCTCCAAGAACTCCGCCAAATTAGTGATGCCTACTGGAATGAGAAAAAAGAGAAGGGTATCGCGGATTCGGAGGNAAACCATCTACCGACCAAAGCGCTGAACGACGAATACTTGAGTCGAGGTGGACACTGGTACTGTCACTACAACGGTTCAGCCAGTAACTACTCCCTAGTCGGTTATGCTCTGGCGAATGCACTTATCATTGGAGAGTAAAACTTGGTTGACCACTTTAGGATCCAGAATAGGCATAGCCTTATTTGGGGAGATTAAAACTCCTTTCTTCACCAACCAAGATTAGCCGATAGAAAAACCAGGTTTTACCGGNCACGAAAGAGTAGTTCAGGTCGAATCGCAAAGCAAAAGTAGAATTACCTGTTCCCAGCTGCACCTATCCACTAACGCATGTATCCTCTTCTTCAGCTCGTTGCAGCATAGCTTTCATATATGCAATTGTATAAGCAGTCCCCACACGACTATCACCTGCCAGGCTTGGAATGTGATCAGGGATAATAGGGCCTTTGAAACCAAACTGATGCAGATGCTTCATGACCTGATACATATCCATGTAGCCATTATCAACGAAAGTCTCAACGAAATGCGGCAACGGCTTATCGACGTTGCGAAAGTGGACTTTAAAGATCTTGTCGCGTTCGGCAAAATAACGGATCGATTCTAGAGCATCATTGCCCATCCATTCTCCNCCTTCTAACCAGCATCCAACACAAAAACAAATCCCCACATTGGGACTGTTTGCTATTTCAAGTGCTCTTTTGTAACCGTCAAAACTACTGAAGATACACCTCGGCACTCCAGCTAACTTAGGAACAGGAGGATCATCTGGATGAATACCAATCATTACCCCTGATTCTTCAGCCACTGGAGCTACAGCTTTGATGAAATAAGTATAGTTATCCCAAATTTCTTCCTCTGTGTATTCACGACCATGGGACAGCGGAGTGTCAAAAATTCTGCCGTGCCAATGCCCCTTATCAGCTTTGTCAAGGTTAAAACCGCGTGCCGGAGCTCCTCCACGCGTCTCCTCACGTTCGGTACTCCAAATGCCGTTGCCCATATGAGCATAAGTTGTGTAAGGAATTCCAGCCTGCCCCAATGAACGCAGATGAGCTTTATATTCCTCTATCTTGGCGTCTCTATTTTCCAAATTTAAAACAATTGCATCTTGGTTGTGGACATCCAGATTACCAAATCCATAGACCTCAATACCATATTCAGCAAATTTGTCACGTGTACTCTTATAGTAATCAGCATTAGCATGTGTCGCATCTGTCCACAAAACGGCATGCTTTAAACCCATTTGCTGAACGAATTGAAAGTCACTTTCTGTAGCTTCCGGNGACATTTGGGCTGTTATTTTGACGCCAGGTGCTATTCTATCTAAAGGACCATCCTTAATCATAATTTAGTCTCCCATACCAGTTCAACCACTATTAACTCGTGTCAACACATTGCTGCTACAGTAGGATAATTCATAATTAGCTATTCTAGTAATTGCAGTACCCACCATTTTGACATTATACCAGCTCCAACTTGCGTTTAGATCAAAATTTTGTACAAACCGACGTAAACCCAAATTCCTTCCAGTGTACTGAAGGAGGCAGTTATAACCAAGGAAAAGACAGCAAAATGTGGTTTTTTTCCTGAAAATAACATATTCTAGACGAGATGAAGTTGACAATATCAAATTACCAATCCAAATACCACGGTTCTTAAATGGAAGTGAACGGGTTTCTATTGGTTTTTGCAATGATATTCGGGTAATACTGATTGCGGGGTAAATGGTGGCGAAATGGGTGTNGTTTTCAAGGCTGTTCTACCGCTCTTTTCGCCTCTCGTTTCAATCGTCAAAACACTAAGAGANGCAAAGAGCATATACTAGCCTAGGAAACTGTCAATTAACACTATGATGTTAGGCAAACAGATAGATGAAAACGATCCTTCTTGTTGGTAGTTCTATATTTGAACAATGGAGCAATATGAAGAACTTTGCGCCCGGTTACACTGTGAAGAATCGTGCCATTGGAGGGACAATAACCTCGTACTGGACGGAACACCTGGCCGATGTGTTGACTGCCGAATCACCGGATACAGTGTTACTATATTGTGGGAGCAATGATATCAACAATGGAATTCTCGAAGAAGACATTATTGCGAATGTATCGCAGTGCTGCAAAATTGTTCATGATCTGTCACCGGCCACAGTATTCGCCTATTTCAGTATCATCAAGGCACCACAGAAGAGTGGCAAATGGGAACTCATTGATAGGCTGAACTCAACCATTCGGATTGGATTACCGGTCAGTGACCTCTATGTTGAAACAAATGATGTGTTCTTTAGTGACCGGCTCCCCGTGGATCGTTTTTTTGTCGAGGATGGATTGCATTTAACAAGTGAAGCATACGACACACTATCAACTTATGCAAGGCCGCTCATCTCTAATTGGATGAGGGCAAGTAATACATCTAGCTAGTCGGCTAAAGCCACGACATACGGGTCGCACCGTTAGGCACCTTCACCAATTAACCCCATTTAAGAGAGGCAGTGGTTCCTACCACATCAAAATAAAGGAATTCCGCATGATTGAGTACTCAAAATATAGGGAGCTTTCACCAACCGCTTACGCAGAGGCTTTAAACCGCTGCCAATTTATGGATCTTGGTATTAACGAGCTATGGCCACAAATACCAAGAATTGCAGGGCCTGCATTTACAGTACAGCTTCACCCTGGTGATAATTTAATGCTCCATGCCGCAATTTATGTAGCACCAGCTGGTTCTATCGTTGTTGTCGATGCTGGAAACACGGACTTTGCAGTGGCTGGCGGCAACGTTTGTGCAGTAGCACAAAAGAGAGGAGTCGCTGGATTTGTGATAGATGGCGTAATTCGGGACCTGGCAGAAATACGACAGAATAAATTTCCGGTATTTGCCCGCGGTGTTATACCGATTCCTGGGCAAAAGAATATTGCCGGACCACTCAACACACCCATAAATTGCGGAGGAGTAAATATATCCACAGGAGATATCATTGTTGCAGATGAGGAAGGCATTGCTGTTATACCAGCAGGGAGAGAAGATGAAGTGTATGGAAAAGCAAAAACCAGGGCAGAAAAGGATGCAATGACATCACTTGATGATTGGGAAACAGCACATCACGCTAAGATAATGTCATTAGTAAACCAAAATACCAAAACATAATAATTGTAGAGCAAGAGGCGAATGACATACGAATGATCGAAATGGTCGTGGATGGACAACCCCGAGCACGCATCGTTGTTTCGAAGAGTGCTTCACCGGTAGAACAGCACGCGGCGGCAGAGCTAAATAAGTACATCTACCAAATGAGNGGGGCGCAGCTTCCAGTGGAAACCACTCCTAGCNACGACAAGGCCAATATCTACATCGGTCGTGCAACCCNACCGAAGAACTCGATATATCANAAGAGGCCCTGGGCTTCGACGGCTACATGGTCAAGACAATTGGNCACGACATCNTTTTGGTCGGGATNAAGCCNTACTCATGCCTTTATGCGATCTACCATCTTCTGACGAAGCATCTCGGTTGCGGTTTCTTTGAAGACGGTGATTAAGTGCCGCAACAGTCATCGGTGACCGTCCGCGAGTTGAACGACGTATGCAAACCACGGTTCGAATGGCGAAACAAGTGTGTTGCTCACTTCCCTGCCTACAGTGGTCATCGATGGTACAGCGAAGAGGAGTGGAAACAGTGGTTCGACTGGCTAGCTAAGACACGTATCAATACCTGCGAAGTGGGTTGGTTAGCACGTTACACTGGTATAGAGGCACTCGCAGCTGCCAAGTTCGGCATAAAGATCGAGCTTACGCCATGGCAGAAGCAGAACCTGACAATGATGCGGCGACTCTTCGACCACGATGCTGGCACGAGGTCACCTGGCATATGCCGTGGCTCGCTACCGAACCTGGGTCAATGCCCTACTACGATGGTGTTCAGACCGCAGAATTCTTACGCAGGTACCGGGAATTAACCGGTAAAAAGGTGCCAACCGTACCTTATGAATGGTGTGGCCTTACTTTCCAGTGGTTAGATCCTAGGCTTCCGGAGGTACAGGAGTTCATTACTGCCTGTGTGACGACGCAGATGGAAGTGCTGGGCTCAGATCACTACTACTATATAGGTATCGGCGGAGAAGGACATTTTGGCAGCGGCTCCACTGAGGAGCTAAACGAGCTGACCGAGGCTCTGCTATTCAAGACGATTGACGCCGTCAAGAAAGCGGATCCGAAGGCAATCATACTAACTGGCCAGCCGTTCCCGTATGCAACCACCTACCAAGCACAATAAGGAAGCTATCAAGAAATCCGATGCGATTGTCGTGACTTGCTTCCTAGCAATCCCACAGCGCTTGCCGGACTTTAAGCTCAACGACTACTATTGGGGATTGCGGTGGACCAACGGAATGATAGTGCAGTGTGGCAAGCATACAAACCCTTGGGGCGACATGAAGGTTGCCGTGGACAACGCGAAGGCCCTTTGTAAAGACTTGAAAGCCCAAAATTGGTGGGGTTTCACGGTCGGCGGGGAATCCAGCCATCGCGAGCATCTTAAACAGGAGCTTTTGACGGAGATAGCCTGGAATCCCATGACTGTCGATCTAGACGACTTCATGAGACGCTGGACAATTGGACGTTATGGTCCAGAAGCGGCTGGGCGCTTGCAGTGTGTAACTAAGGCGGCCATGGATACACTATACTCATGCTACAACATGGACATGACTAATCGCCCGTTATACCGCGACTGGGCCGGCGGCTACCTTCCAGGACTAACTCCAACCTCGGTTAAGCGGACGATAGGATATTTGCCAAAACTTCGTTTCATCTTGGAGACAATGCTTAAGGAACACGACCTATTGAAGACGAGTCCTCTCTATCGCTTTGACATAGTCGATTACGGCCGAGTTTATCTCGGTGCACTTTTTAACGANCGGCTTGCTAGAACNAGNAAGGCGTTTCGAGCCGNAGATAAGAGCGCTTTTGAACGTTACATGGTGGAGGTNGAAGAGGTNATGCACTTCATCGCCAAANTNACTTCATCGCANGATCAGTTCCGAATGAANGTGCACGACGATCGGGCGGCAAGATTCCCAGANATTCTGCCGGGACACGCAAACCACGAGAGCAATTGGNTTACCTTCACGGCAACACANTCGCCGACAGCNTGGCGTGCNATTCTAGACTACACAGCGGAAGATTACGCCGAGCTNGTGGAGCANTATTTCTGGCCNCGTGTCGAGCGATATCTGAACAAAATGCGGGAGATGCTTAAGCAAGGAAAGGANATTTCAGGCNATATGGGCAGGGACTTCGTGATATCCGACTGGGCTACCCCTAAAGGTTCGCTGCCGTGGTCGCCATATGGCATTCCTTGTGAACCCGAGCTCAGTACCGGAGATCTAGAATTAGCACATCGTATAATTACCTCCGGATCAAAGAGCGGGCAGTACGATTTCTATGAAGGGCCATTGATGCCGCTTATCAAGGAACTTCTGGTTCGTTTCCCCATACCTGACGATCTCGACGAAATTCTTGCTGAGACAAATCCAACTCAAAAAGCGTATCAGGTTCAGTCGATTTCTGGTGAACCGGGAGAAGTGAACCAAGGATTCCACACACCAGAAGTAGTCGAACTTGTGGACGTACCGGAAGAATTGGACTACGTAGTCGAAATAGAGAACTTTGGATCGGTCTACAATGTGGCCAGAGGCGAAGTAATCCGTTGCAAAGTGCACGTCTCCGATTGGTTAAATCTCATCCGACTACCTGACCAGAAATCAGAAAGAGGAAACCACTCAGTTGTAGTCTACGAGTTTGAATACGATGGGAGAAACTGGGTTCTTCGCTACGACCCTGGATCGGATCAGACGTTTGCCGCCCTGAGGATCAATGAGTCCGTGACAGGGGTAACATAGTGCCATGTTTAGGATAACCTCTTTGGCTCCTCCGATACGATTCAAAGTGCCACTGGAACAGTAGCCGCATGGCTGCGTGACTTCCCTCGAACGGTACAAAATAGATCCCAGTTGTCCTACGTATGAGACCAGAGTCGGATCTTTGGTTGATAGCCACTGTTGGTCCTTCGATGAACCAGCACGAAGAATGGGTAGCCCAGTAATCCATTTGAAATTACGATCTAGGGATGCTATATTATCATTCGTCGACATGTGTCTGATAATATTTTTTAGGTTAAATCGGCTGATACCAAAGTTGGCTGGTGAAAATGATGAGTATAGCATCTTAGCCGACAACAGAAGCTAACCCTATCTAAGCTTTAGCTGAAGGCAATTTAGAGGAGGTAAAATGAGGTGTTTCATTTCGGTCGTTATAGGCTTGCTATTGATGTCCCATAGTCTAATAGCTCAAGAATCATTGCAAGAAAAACTAGATGAATTGGATCACATCGGTTTCGGCTGGATTTACGACAACTTCGATCAAGCTAAGGCCGAAGCCAAAGAGCGAAACCAACCCATTTTTGCCCTCTTCCGCTGAGTGCCGTGAGAAGCGTGCCTCAGCTTCGACGGGCAGGTTGTCCGTCAAAATTCAGAACTGGCTGATTTAGTTGGTCAATTCGTTAAAGTTCGCTTAGTTCACATGCGGGATATCGATTTAGCACAGTTCCAATTCGATTATGACCTGACGTGGGCGGTCGTTTTCCTAAATACTGATGGTACTGTCTATGGGCGTTATGGTTCACGGTCGGCCGAAGGTCCAATGGCTTATAATTCGATACCATCGCTGAAGAAGGCCATGGAACGGGTATTAGGCCTCCACCAAGACTACCCCGCTAATCGATCGCGCCTAGTGGGCAAAAATCAACCTAACCCAAGGTGGAAAAAAGCCAAAGAGATTCCTGGTTTGCGCGAGCGAATGCAGAAGCAGTTGAATCAACCCGTTGGCCCTCGCAACTGTATCCACTGCCACAACATTTATGACGGATGGCGAAATACAGCCTATGATCAAGATACTTTTAAGACCGAAGATCTTTGGCTCTATCCGCTGCCTGAAAATATCGGTTTAAAAATCGACGTGGATGAGGGCAATGTAATTGAGTCGGTGTTACCGAACCCGGCCACTACAGGGATCGATCTTAAAGTCGGCGACCGAATTCAGACGGCCAATGGGCAGTCCATTATTTCAGTTGCTGATTTACAATGGGTGCTAAACGGCCTACCGGCGGAGGCCAAGCTACACTTGAGGGTGGAACGAGAAGGATTATTGCTAAAACGCACCATCTCTCTAAGGGGTGATTGGCGAAAAACCG
>PBXZ01000117.1:0-12007 GCA_002729415.1 Candidatus Poribacteria bacterium
TTACTAACTGATAAACCTAAATATGAATATGTAAGATCCTATAAATTAATAGGAGATAATATGACAAATAATGTAGTATATGGGGATTACTGGTGGTCATAATCACTCATATTTATTGATATATAAGGTTAACCAATTTATGGAAAAGGTTGCGGTATTTGTTGATGTTCAAAATATCTATTATACTGTTAGGCAATGCTACAATTGTCATTTTAACTACAATGCTTTCTGGGCAGAAGCAACGTCAGGCAGAGAAATTGTGAAGGCGATTGCTTATGCTGTTGATAGAGGCGATGAGAAGCAGAGACAATTTCAGAATATACTTAAAGGCATTGGCTTTGAGGTAAAGCTAAAACCGTTTATTCAGAGAAATGACGGCTCCTCCAAGGGAGATTGGGATGTTGGGATTACACTGGATATAATGGAATATGCGGGGCAGTCAAATGTGGTTGTGTTAGCATCCGGAGATGGTGATTTTGATTTGTTACTAAATAAAATACGAACTGACTTTGGGGTTTCAGCTGAAGTTTATGGTGTAACTGGACTGACTGCTATGTCATTAATGAATTCAGCCTCAAAATTTGTACCAATTAAAGATAATCTGCTATTAAAAACCAAGTAGCGATCTAATAGCAATTACACATCTCTTTCTAGTTAAGCCACTAACTGGGATAAATATTTTGAAAGAAAAGTAATTATGGACTATCGCAGATTTGGAAAAACAGATATGCAATTAAGCATTATGGGACTTGGAGGGCTACTTGCCCACTATGAGGGTGTTTGTGGTCACCCGTCATCCGAAGAGAAAGGCAAAATTTACCTCAGGGCAGCTGAATTAGGGATAAATCTATTTGATACAGGATATGGCGACGAAGTTCACATCCCTAACGAACTAAAGGGAACAGACACCAATTATCACTTTTCACTAAAAGTCGGTGCGCCGAAGCCTGACGATCTGGAAGATCTGGTTGATAAAAAATTGAAACTCCTCTGTCGAGATGCAATCGATATTCTTCGAGTACATTATTATGCCTATAAAGGGGACAATCAACTTGCCAATCGGATTGTAGACCTGAAACAGGCAGGTAAGGTGCGATCGCTTTGTATGATTCGCCATACTCTAGCTGATCAGAAAGCTTATGCTAAACATGGTCCCGAACCGGATTCTGATGCAGATTTGGTTATTTACAATTACGTCTGTCGGTGGCAGGAAACTGGCCTTGAACAATCTAACAAAATGGGACAAGGCGTCTTAATTATGAAAGCATTGGGCGGACAATGGATCAGTTGGCTTGACAAAACACAAACAGATTGGCAGAAAACTACCCCAGACGAAATTATTGGCTTATCACCACGTGGAGAGGGGATAAGCTCAGAACTGGGCTTGATTTATCCCATAGTAGCGGGCCCTTGGCATGAACTGTCAGAATCGGGAGAAACGGGAGTGCCAACAAGTAAGGCTTTAAGCTGGGTGTTGAAAAACAAGGCTGTGAGCAGTGTGCTGGTTGCAGTTGCTAGCGTTGATGAATTAGAGGAAACTCTCACTGCAAAATAAGAGCATAATTTTTCTATCAACTGTATGATATTATTGAATTGCAATGTATCATTAATTANATTAATAACAAAATAACAGTGAAAGAAGAAAAAAACGTGAAAGCATTTGGATTAACAATTAACTTGCGAGAAGACCCGCAGATAATTGAAGAATATAAAGAATACCATCGAGCCGTTTGGCCTGAAGTGGAACAGGCCTTGAAAACGGTTGGGGTTACTTCGATGAAAATTTTCCTNCTCGGNAGAAGACTGTTTATGTATATTGAGACCACNGATAATTTTGTCGTCGATCGGGACTTTTCTAAGTACTTNGAGCAACACCCAAAATGTGCGGAATGGGATGCACACATGCGGACGTATCAGGAGAAACTCCCTGAAGCCATAGAAGATGAATGGTGGGCGATGATGGAACAAGTTTACGAACTAANGNATCAATAAGGTCNCTATGCCGACAGAATTAGAAGACTATCTTTTNGATCTACGTNGCTACTTGGTACTTGAAAAGGCAGTCAGTNCAGATCATGTGCGTCAACTCAATACCGATCTTGATCCATACNTTTCGATGAAATTGGGGGAATGGCGCCAAAACGTACATCGTCTAAAAGAGCACGAAATCCATAATATTATTGAAATTAGCGAATCATTTGAGCAGTTAATAGATCNNCCATCGTGGTTAGANCATATCAACCGGTATGTTGGNAGTGACGGNCTTTTTATTGACGAGGCATTTGTCAACGTACGTGGTAAAGGCGGAGAAACGCGGTTGCATTCTGGTGCACACAAACGCCGNGTTCGAACACAATTTCGCTTTCATAACAATGAATTCCGTTGTGGTCAGATTGTATTGCTACTAGCTTTAACAGATATTTCTCTAGACGATGGTGGGACTATGGTTATTCCGGGTAGCCACAAATCAAGCCTGATTCATCCCGCCTTCAACGATGAGAGCAGTCGAAACGGATCTGCGGAGGGTATCGAAGGTGCTATCGAAGTCCATATGGAAGCTGGCGATGCCTTATTGTTTGTTGATTGCATTGCGCATGGGTCAGCAAAACGACGAAATGATGGTGATCGCCGCGTAGCTATCTACCGATACGGACCACATTGGGGACATAGCCGGTATGGCTACGAACCATCTGCCTCATTACTGAAAAGGCTGACACAAGAACGCCGTAAAATTATCCAACCGCTAGCTCCAAGACGTAATTCTGCCCATTCAATTTATCAATTCAATTGAATGGGCCTTTAAAGTATGTCAAACCAAGCCAATAGTAAACCGAACATTGTCCTGATCCTTGCGGATGACCTGGGTTACCGAGACCTTGGTTGCTATGGTAGTACGGCAATCCAAACCCCTAACTTAGATCAATTGGCCAGCGAAGGCATTCGTTTTACCCAAAGCTATTCAGGTTGCCCAGTTTGTGCCCCATCCAGAAGTGTTCTGATGACGGGCAATCACGCTGGACATACTTCTGTCCGTGGTAACAGTGGAGGTATTCCACTACAGGGTAATGATGTCACTTTAGCTGCTTTGCTAAACTCAGCTGGTTATACTTGTGGTGGATTCGGCAAATGGGGTTTAGGCGATGTTGGTACAACAGGCGTCCCAGAAAGACATGGTTTTAACACTTTTTTTGGTTATTATCATCAAGTACATGCACACACTTATTATCCATCTTATCTATGGAGAAATAGTGAAAAGATTGAGTTGCCAGGTAATAATGACGGTGATGAAGGCAAAATCTATTCACACTACCGTATTTTTGAGGAAACCTGCAATTTTATCCGTAAAAACAGTAACCGCCCATTCTTCTGTTACGCGCCCTGGACACTTCCGCATGGGCGGTATACCATTCCACAGGAGGATCCGGTTTGGAAAGTCTACCAAGACAAACGATGGTCAAATTCGGCTAAGGTTGCAGCAGCCATGATTTCGCTTTTTGACCGTCATGTTGGTCAGTTGCTACAATTACTGCAAGCGTTAGACCTAGATGATAATACTATCATCATGGTAAGTTCCGATCATGGTGCTGGTTTTCGGTTTGAAGGAGAACTCGACTCCTGCCAACCACTTCGAGGCCACAAGCGAACCATGTACGAAGGTGGTATCCGAGTGCCAACTATAGTACGTTGGAACAATCAGATACCACAAAATCAGGTGAGTGATCATCCATGGTATTTTCCTGACATCATGCCGACACTGCTTGACTTAGCTGACCTGCCTGTTCCAAAAGGTATCGATGGCATTTCAATCACACCAACGCTGAAAAACCGAGGCGAGCAAAAAAAACACGATCATCTATACTGGGCTTTACCCTTGTATGATTTTGGGAAACGGGAATTCAAACCAGAGGGGTTGATGGAAGCTGTGCGAAAAGACAATTGGAAAGCTATCCGTCCATTAACTAATGCACCGATTGAATTATACAATTTATCACATGACATCAGTGAGGAACATAACGTAGCAGATCAATGGCCTAACATCATTGGGCAAATGAATTCACTTTTACGTCAGGCTAGAACGGCGGGACACCCGCAAATTGAGCCCAAAATGCCGGAAGGCAAACGGTACCGATAAACGGAGAAGTTATATGTCTATTCATAAAATTGTAGAGCCAGTTATGTTTAACAAAGACCTTGGCCAACCGCTTGACCTCAATAGCATCAATTTCACTCAGAAAAACGCTGATGGTAAACCTGTTATACCCATGACAACTGAGCAGAAATATGTTTTTGATGCCAAAGGTTGGGTCATGATTCCTAATGTGCTAACAGAATTAGAAGTTAGTGAAATGCGTGATTTCTGTTACCAGTTGAAACAAGACCCCAACTCCATCCCTGCACCTGAACGCTCAACCTATGGTGGCCCGTTGCAAGCTTTGATGGATCATCCAGTTGTAGTAGGTATGGCTAACGAATTTTTGGCCTCTCCATATCTTTGCAGTCAAGAATGCTACGGTTTTCGCATGGAAATGAGTTTCTTAGCTTTACGTTCGATCGAAGACAAAGAACCAACAAAATTTTCACCACACAACGGCAACGCCATGTGGCGTATGCCAGGTGATTGCCACGAATATCGCTGTATACCTGGAAAAGCTTATAGTGGTCTCACCCGTGTAGTATGGGAACTAGAAAGTGTAGAGGCAGGCGATGGAGGAACCCTTTTTATTACGGGCAGTCACAAATCTGCTTTTACTGCACCAGAGTCAGCCTATAAACATGGCTCGTCATTGTGGGAGACCTATTCCTGTCCAGCTGGATCGGTCATTATTTTTACTGAAGCAACCACGCATAGTGGTCAACCTTGGACCAATCCAGAACGAGATCGGGTAGCGATTTTCAACGCTTATAACTCGATCGATCGACGGTGGACAAAATCCCAGCCTCATCCTGACTACCTAGTCTCGATGCCACCTAAACGCCAAAGCCTGTTTCGAGACGCTTACGTCAAAGGTAATGTAACAGGGAAGCCCTTTACAATGTAGATTATAAACANCCTACCAATGGAAGTACGAATTCGTTCATCAAGGCAAGGTGATCGTTTTTTTAATGCATCTTAAATTTAAATAAACCTTTTAGGTTTATAGGAGCATGGAAGGAAATTATGCGGAGTTGGAACAGAGACTTTTGTTTCCTAGCTTTTGCTGTCTTCAGCGTAGGTATGTTCTTTGGCATCTACTTTGCCTTATTTTTCAACTTCATCGAAAATCGGTTTGCAATTGAGGCGCATGAGCTTGGTTACATGGAAGCATTACGAGAAGTTCCTGGATTTCTTAATGCACTTTTTATCGCAATTATGGTTTATTTTGCACCACCAACGATCGGCGGAATATCGCTAGTCGTTATGGGGGTGGGTATGGCCGCTTACTCCCACATAGGCGGATTTGGAGAGCTACTATTCTTTTCCCTTGTTTGGAGTGTAGGATTTCATGCTTGGGTTCCATTACGTAGCCTAATGGCAATTACCTATTCAGAAAGCGATGAAAAAGGGAAACCAATTGGTCAGCTAAGAAGTGTGGAGAGCTGCGCTATGTTAGGCGCAGTCACGCTGTGCATGTTCTGTGTGGAGTTTCTGGAATTTGAAGGGCTTTTTCTAATTGGAGGTGGGATTGTCACTATCGGCGGTATTGTTCTGATGTTTTCCTCACGTCAGCTACGAATCAAAGACGAAAATCGGTTTGTTATACGAAAACGTTACTGGCTTTTCTATTTGCTGTCATTTCTGCAGGGATGCCGTAAACAGATCTTTATCACTTTCGCAATTTTTGCACTTGTTAAAGTATATGGAACTAATAGAGATATGATTATTAAGCTGATACTAATTAATCAAATTATCATCTTTATCTTTTCTCCAATCATGGGACAATTAGTGGACAAACTCGGGGAGCGTATAATGTTAAGTGCAAGTTATCTCGGGTTAGCCTTGGTTTTCATTGGATATGCAACGCTGAAAAATATCAACTATCTATACGTTCTTTACTGCATTGACAATTTTCTGTTTGTTGGTGGTATTGCTTTAACGACCTACCTAAACAAAATTACCACTCCGAAAGATCTGAAACCAACACTCGCTATGGGAGTAACTATGAACCATATCGCAGCTGTTACTTCACCTTTGATTGGCGGCTTGATATGGATGAAGTTCGGTTACCAAATTATCTTCATTAGCGGCGCCGCATTTGCCTTGATTTCCCTCGTTTTCACTCAGTGGCTGAGAGTACAACCTGTTGTTTTCGAAACGAAACCAGAATTTGCTGATTAGGAAAGGAAATTGGGATACTCAATTTTGTTGAAGATAGCACGAGAAATTCATCACCTTAATCATCTTGACAAGTTCCTAGCTTGCAGGATACCTACTCCTATCAGAAGACTCAGGTTACATCTACAGATCAAACGAGAACCAACTACAACCAATACTGACAAAACAACTGGCAAGTGTCTAATTACATCGCATATTTAAGCATAAATGCCACAAAAANTTTTACTAATCAAGAATACCGGAAATAATTAATAGCAATCCTAATATTGAAATGGCACCAAAACTCACACTGAAGTCAATTANAATTAAATAATTTCGAATAGAAATCTGATTCTTAAACTTGGTTTGATTGATACTGTTATGGTAGATAGAATGAGTCCTAAAGGCCAGCGACTTACTACTCCCAGATNGGCCAATCNTTTTCCTGCAACTGTGTCCAAAGCTGGTCAAACTCACTACTCCCATCATCCTCCCATTCATNCAGNCTAATNCCGCTAGCGTATGACTCATCTACTCCCTGCTTCATCAGNCTTTCTGCTTGTTGTAGNTTTCGATAATAGTGTTTGATATTCCCNGGTAAAGTTACCACAGAAAGATGACGAGGTAATTCCAATGCAGCGGTTTGAGCATAACGTTCAATCGCTTCTTCATCTAATTCGATACCTAATCCGGGGTTTTCCGGTACCTTTACGAATCCACGTTGAACCTGGTGTCCTGTGACAATCAGNTCATCTTCATAGGCATGGCTAGCTGTCACCCCCGGCAGAGTAGCCGTTGGCATAACAGCACCAAGGTGACAAGCAAATGCTGTAGTAATACCGGTNCCAACGTACTGNAGCAGGATCGGTGTGTTAGCCGCAGCAAAAACCCAACCTGCNGCCAATGCACTTCTGATATTTTCATGACTACAGAGCGCACCATCGAAATCTCCTTGCCGCAGCCCAGTCCAAGGACCTGAAGGTTGACGAGAAGCAGGTTCACTTANCACACCAACACCATGCAGATAAAANGGAATACGAATCTCCTGATGGAGACGACGCCACCCCTCAATATCATAAGCGAAAATCGGTTCTTCAACACCTTTCACAACTGGAATCTTTTCCAATTCACGTAGAATGGGCAATGCTTTTTCTACATTGATTAAAGAACCATTAAAATCATATTCTACGCGAAAATCAGGCGGTGCGACCTCTTGAATAGCGTGCGATTGCTCAATGACATCNTAAAATGCTCTGGCTTTACATTTTAGACCNCGATATCCACGCTCANCGGCTACCTGNACTTCGGCAGCAGTGTTNTCAGGAGACATNCANGGCATCCACCAACCCATGGCAACCCAATGGCGTACCTGTTGTCCCATCAATTTCCAAGCGGGCAAACCCAGATGTTTTCCCATTAGATCATAGCAAGCTATATCAAGGTTAAACCGACCAGATCCCATTACATGGTCAAAGGGGCTNGTCCCCAGATACGAATCCAACAGCTCTGAGTCAAAAGGTGGACCAACATTTTCACCAATACCAATCAATCCAGTATCCGTGTAAAATTTATAGACCGTTACCTGTTCAGTCATGTTGAAGTGGTNATATTGCTTCCGAATCCGGTCTTCATAAGGAACATGTAAAACGATCGGTTCAATCTNGATAATTTTCATGAGTCTGTTTCCTAATTCCTTTGTGATTGATAACAAGTTCCACATCCGTCAAAGTGATGTCCCCAGCTAGCTGAGGATGACGTTCTACCAATACTACCTTGACTTTATGNTTTCCAACTTCAATTCCTGTTGGCTGCATGACAAAACATAGCCAAACAGCACTACTAACATCGGAGATCTTATCGGATTGGTGAAAATTACAATACTGGACCTCAGCATCTTGCAGTTTATCTCCATCCCACCACACATCAACCATATCTCCTTGCACCCACTCGCTGAGACGCAGGCGAAGTTCCAGCTCTGTTGAGGAATCAAGCACAAATTCATCTGCAATATCCAACGTAATTATGGGGCCAGTATTAGTTATGGTTTTCCTCAATAGCACGGGCACTTCGCCGTAGATACGGTCGATGCGATAAGCACCACGCCATGCCCCTTCTGTTTGAATGAATCGGTGAGTAGCAGCATAGATTTTATTGGTATTTCGGAGTGCCTCAATAGATCCGATTTGTGAAAGCAGTTCACGACGTGAATCACGGTTAGCATGCCAATTAAAAACGTAGATCCCTTTTGCTCCGGCTTTGTGGTAGCGGCTTGCAATAGCGCGCATACGCATGTTCCGTTTGGTTTCTTGGTTTTCAGGCCCAACGAACAAATCGGGCAATCCACTATCAAGTCCTGGGTATACATCAATACCTTGATCACAACATATATTAACAAAGTTATCGACTTCTACGGAGGCATCAGTTGCCGCACCACCAGCTGGAATCAGAATGTCCACCAGATCTTCATCAATCCATGCGGCTATATCGTAGCCGGTACGATTACACATCTCTAGACTACCTGCCACTCGTGTAGCGAGATAGAAGGGTCGGCTCCGTTCTTCCGCAAGCGCATTGGTCATATGTCGGGTAGCACGTTGCAGATCAGTAAGTAAATAGCGTAACCTATACGCTTCATATTCAGGAAGGTGGAAAGCATGTCGTTGCCAATCTAATTCCACTCCGTCCCAATCGTATAAACGGCAAACTTCCTGAATATGAGCAAGTCGATGTTGCCGAACTTCCGGAATGGCCATATTCCACGAAAGGTTGAACCACTCAGACGTCTGATCTCCCAAAAGCCACTCTGGATGCTCAATTCGCAATCGGGTTAGCTCGGTATGATGTAATTTTCCGAGATCGCTAACCTGAGCACCATTAAAATGGTTATCATTCATGCGAATCGAAGCATAGACATGAAACCCTAGTTGATGACCTTTTTCAATTAAAGCTTTTTGTGGATCCTCGCCACGTTCGAGCATTCGACGAATATTTTCGGTAAAGATATAATTTTGGGCATTCTCATACCGTCTCTCATGAACATCACCGAGAATTTCCAATACTTGACTAGGCCACCGAGCAGAATGCTCTCCGACACACCAAAATAGCGCACCAACCTGAGTATTTTCTAACGGTGCATAAACCTTGTTTAGGAAATCATCCATTGATTGTGGAACCTTCGAATAACCGTGTGGAGCTCCATCCCAATTGTAGATAATTCTGTATCCAGGCGGTCTCGGCATCTCTGAACTCCTTTGATACTGTGCTTATTGTCACAAACTAATAGTTTTCACCAGAACTTTTTTTCAAATTTTCAGGATTTAGTCCTTCCAGTTCCGGGACGACAAATTCACCATTTTTTCGCACTAAACGGTTATCAAAGTAAATCTCACCTCCACCAAACTCAGGTGTTTGAACCATCACCATATCCCAGTGGATGGTGGATCGAACACCATTATCAGCTTCTTCATATGCCTGTCCCGGTGTAAAATGAAAAGAACCGGAAATCTTTTCATCAAACAGAATATCCAACATCGGTTTATGAATGTACGGATTAAGGCCCAAAGAGAATTCACCAATATACCGTGCACCCTCATCCGAATCCAGTATCTGGTGTAATTTTTGAGTATTGTTAGAAGTAGCATCAATAATCTTCCCATTTTCGAAACGCAGACAAATATCAGTAAATGTTGTTCCTTGGTAGATCGTGGGCGTATTGAAATGAATAACACCATTGATAGACTGACGAACTGGTGCGGTAAAACATTCTCCATCTGGGATGTTGCATTCTCCGGCGCACGGTATTACCGGAATATCCTTGATACTGAATTCAAGGTCAGTTTCAGGACTAACAATTCGTACTTTATCTGTAGATTCCATCAAAGACTTGAGGGGCTGAATGGCGATTTCTAATCGATTGTAATCGAAGGTGCAAACATCAAAGTAAAAATCCTCAAAAGCTTCAGTACTCATTTTGGCTTGCTGTGCCATAGCAGGGGAGGGCCAACGCAGTACAACCCACTTGGTTTTTGGAACCCGGATATCAAAATGAACTGGTGTTAGCCAATGTTTCTGATACAGTTGCATGGCCTTAGTCGGAACATCAGATAACTCAGTAATGTTGTGACTACCGCGGATGCCAATATAAGCTTGCACCCGTTCCATGCGATAAGCTTCGTAATGACCCATCAATTTCACTCCTTCCTCATCAGCTCGGCAAAGGAGTTCGCGTTGAATTTGGTTCTGTTTCAATTCAACCAATGGAATTCCTCCTGCTTTCCGAACTGCACGAATCAACACAATCACCACCTCAGCTGGAATATCAAAGCCCTCAATGAGAACAAACTCACCCTCTTCGATTTTAGTGGAGTGGCAGGTCAGAATTTCTGCTAATCTATTCAGTCTTGGATCGTGCATCTTAACCTCCGCTAATAATTCCTTACAACTCAATTCCTAGCACACAATAAAATTATGAAAATTTACTGGTACATTAATTTTTCGAGGACGTCAAATCAAAACACAATAATTGATCCTTGCTACGAATATATAGAAATCCATTTGATAGAACTGGGGCAGCCCATAAAGGGTATTCAAGTCCATGTTGTTTGGACAACTGTACCGAAGATATCACATCTAATTTTTCGGGATTGATACGGATCAACATCAAACGGCCAAATTCTCCCAGACTAATTAGACGTTCATTAACATAAAGCAAGGAGGTCCTCTCATTAATTGGATCTGACCACATAACCCGACCAGTTTGCAACTCAACGCATCGCAGACTTGATCCTTGCGTATGCCGGCCACTACAACCATAAAGATAACCTTGATGGTGAATCGCTGTGTTCCAATGCAACATCATTGTTTTTTCCCGACGAGATGACAAATCGTTCCAGATAATCTTATACCCTCTTGGATAAGCTTGAAGCACCGAGCTTCCCACACCATATGCTTCACTAATGAATACAGTATCTCCTACAACAACAGGGTTTGAGGCATTGACCGACTCAAGTTTCCTATCACGCCAAGGATACTGAAAATCAATTTGGCCTGTTAGAGGATTAAATCCTACTAAACCACCTCTAGTAAACATAAAGCACCATCTTCTGTGGTCAATTGTTGTCAGAATCGGACTGGCATAACTGGCAAGCTCATCCGTGATTTGGTAAACTACCTCACCTGACATTTTGTCAAAAGCAACAATACCAGAACCGTTTCCTGCAATTTCACCCTGCGCTAGGTAAACATCTCTTGCCTTGGTGGGAAGTGCCCCGCCAACCTGCACAATGAGTAATTGATCTTCAATAATAGGCGTCGAACCAACTCCAAAGAAATTAGGGACTACATTAAATCGAGAGCTCGCGTCGATTTTCCATCGTAGTGCACCATCCAAAACATTCAGGCAGTGTAATATGCCTTTAGGCCCATAGATGTAGACACGATCGTTATCAACAACAGGGCAGGAGCGTGGACCATTATTGTAACCATAAATATCCTTGTAATCGGTTGGGTATTCAAATTGCCAGAGGAGTTCTTTCTTCTCACTCTTCATGCAACTTAATCGTGCAAGATTCTGATATCGATCAAATACAAACAATCGTCCGCGGGAAATGGCGGGTGCTCCATAACTTTCACCGATTTTTGTTTGCCAAACGAGAGATGGACCAGAGATACCCCAAGGACCAATGGAGAAATTCTCTGGCGATTTCCCGTCACCAG
>PBXZ01000118.1:0-44660 GCA_002729415.1 Candidatus Poribacteria bacterium
TTGCTATTTATTCCGGTCCAACCAATCCCGGTTGGATTTCGGATGGGGCAGTTGAAGAAATTGTTAAGACTGTCACCAAGCACGCTGGTGTGAAAGCCATGTTTGATAATATTGATAACTATGGTGATGGTGACGAAGTTGGGGATAAATCTCCATTGGGAAAATGGTTGACATCCCATACCAACAATGGTCAAACGGATGTGGTTTTCACCGCTTGTGGGACATGCCCCAGTTCTTTCTATCAGTTTCCCAACAAAGACCCAGATGGGTCAAACATTGAAAATTTTATTGAAGCTGGCAACGTCCACGTTAACGTGGCTGACTGGATTTACTACATGAGTTATGAAGGTGGGGTTCGTAGCGCAGACAATGCTGCTGACGGTGCTGCCAACGTGTTTGATATTCCAGGTCTTAGTTTCGGCGACAGGGGCACAGACTTCCAACCTACCGCAGAAGGCAAGAAGTATATCCCGTCATTGAAAGCGTTCGATTCAGCACGACCATGGCATATGGAACAATTCAAGGGTACACCATGGGACTTAGTCGCGTTTGCAGTCGATAAAGGTGACAAGAACAGTGCCGATCCAGTAGTCGCAATTTCTAAAGAAGACGGAAAAGATGGGACAGGCATGATTGCCGCTATGTGGCAGAAGGATGCTCCTGTCTGGGCAGGGAAACCAGACCCTCGCGGTATTGGTGTTGCTGAATTCCTGGTCAACTGGCTACAGGAAAACGCTACTTTTGCNGTTAACCCAAAAGAGAAAATGTCAACAACTTGGGGATATGTTAAAGCNAGAAGAAAGTAAGTCAGACACCTAAGGTTAACTCAATTTTTGCCTATCATAAGCTGTGGCACATTAAGTAATTGTGTCACAGCTTTTTTATGTCTCGACNTCATTTTCAGGCAATCCATCCTAACTACTGTCAATGCGTTTAGAGTCCTTTATCTGTGCAAGTTNCTGTCANCAATATGTGCNTGGTCCCAAAAANCCGAAATGGTTTNAACTGATNCTATACGTGACTTAAATTAGTTCNTTNTATTTTAAAAATTAAGAACTAAGATTAAGGTAATGGGTAGGATGAAGGCAATTGGTAGTGGGACTCAANAGANAAGAGATTGATGCCTNTTAATGAAGCTCGAGTCCANCAAAAGAAACTNAACANGNATAACCTATTAACATCATTGTAATATGAAGCCTGTTGTTCTTTTGCTGGTTAAGGTAATACAGATAGGATGAGAGTGGCTATTAGTGATCTGCCCCACTAACAATTAAAACTAAATGGAGCGTCACTAGACTTGGCGGGATAGTATCCGAGACTGCAATAATCTAGAGATGCTGAAGAACTACAATAATTTACTCTATATAGTAGTGCCTTTAGTCTCAAGACACATTTAACTTGGCCTCTTGCATAGTTTCTTCATCTTGTCTCATTCTAAGAAATTGATAAAACTCAAACATCATTTCTTTGTCTTTTTCAGGTAATTCCATCATCCCTTTGAACATCATGCTAACTTTGGGATCAGCCAGAAGGTCGTCATAACTTTCACGTCTTTTCCCAAGTAGATAGTCAGTCGTAACCTTAAGAGCGTCGGCTAAATTCGACAACGTGTCGAAAGATGGTTTACGAGTTCCAGACTCAAACTGGGATATGGCCGCAGGTGTCANCGAAGATTGCTTAGCAAGCTCAGTTTGCGTGATAGCCAATTGTTTGCGACGATCCTTGATTAACTGTGATATATGTATGTCAACAACATGACTGCCGTTACTTTTTCTTTTGATCGGCATCGCTACTTTCCCTCCTTAGCGTTATCTTTGTTCAAAAAACTTTAAATTTGCTATTTGCTAGTCGACTGCTTTTACTTGTTAAGTTTCTCATTACTACTATGATTTTTTAGAGATCAATAACCATAACGAATTGCTTTTTTAAAAGTTTCAAGGTTTACTCGCATTTTTTCGAATTTGGTAATCAATCATGATTGAAAAANACACAAGCATATGCTAACATAGCTTTGATTTGTAGGTGGGCCGTTATGATGTGCAAAATGCAGGTCCTCAATCCATCTTTTTGTCGTGATTTTACTGAGGAGGTATAATGGATGCACGAGCTATGTATTTCCCCATTAGTTCATTAAGTTTCCACAAACCGATTACGGTTGAAACGGGGAGATCGGTTTCGGACGTTATACTTTGTATGCAAGAAGGCGATCCAGATCATGAGCGCGGTACAGGTTGTATTTTGGTTGTTGAAGAAAAAAAACTTGTTGGCATCGTCACCGAGCGAGATCTGATGCAAAAGGTCGTCGGACAAAAACTGAATTCCGACCAGGTAATTGTGGATGAAATCATGACGGAATTACCAGATTCATTGATGATTGATGATCCAATCGCTTTTGCTTTGAATATTATGCANTTTGATAAGTGTCGNCATGTTCCCCTGGTAGATGAAAATCAAGTTCCTGTTGGTATTGTTTCCAGCANAGATATTGTTGCCTATTCTGCTGAATCTTTGAANATGGTGACCAATCAAGCCGATGGNGATNAATANTCACATTGCAGTTTTTGAAGTCTTATTTAAGATTAAGAATTTTGCTGGTAGTAAGTCGCATGACCTTTAAATGAAAGTAATTTAATTGGCAATGTAACTTAGGGAGAAACAAAATGCCTTATGAAGATATGATTGCAGATGAAATGATGCTGATGGAGGAGCAATTGGTTGAGCCCTTGAAATCATTAGGTGATCATGAGATTCAGGTACCACTCTCCTCTTTGATGGAAGAAGTTACGACAATTGACAGNGGATCGAGCGTCCAAGCAGCATCGGACCTGATGATAAAGAATCATATAGGTTNTGTGGTTGTGACGAAAGGCAATAAGCTGATAGGAATTTTTGGTGAACGAGATATTTTGCTGAATTTTTTCAACGCTGATCTAGGTTCATGGGACAATTTGATTGTGGACAATCACATGAAAGAGAATCCCAAAACTCTTCAACCAGACGATTTGCTGGACACGGCAATTTTCTTTATGGCGAGTGGAGACTATCGTCATATTCCGATTGTAGATGATCGGCATGAACCAATTGGAATGGTTTCGGTTCTGAGTATCATTACGTNTTTGATAGAACATTTTCCACANGAAGTTTTGACTTTGCCTCCAAGACCNATTCGTGATGCCATGAAGGCTCGCGAAGGGGCATAATTAATATTGTTTAAGGCATGATACTGATTCCCCGGAATCNAACTAAAGATTTTTCAGTTTNCTAGCGTANGTAACTGAACCTAGTTTAAGATAACAATTTCAAGGAACGTTCTAATGAGTAAGCCCAGGCAGACAATTGAAGATGCCGTCGTGCTCTTTGCAGGTGATTCAGGGGATGGCTCACAAACGATTGGAGCGCAGATGACCCAGACCTCTGCAATGGCGGGAAACGATGTTTCAACGCATCCGGACTACCCCGCTGAGATTAGAGCTCCTGCGGGCTCACTAGCTGGTGTTTCTGGATTCCAACTACATTTTTCGAGTCAGGATATCTTTACACCAGGCGATAAATGCGATGTCTTAGTAGCCATGAATCCTGCCGCACTAAGTGANAATCACGAATACCTCAANCCGAATGGTCTTCTTATTGTCAATACAGACAACTTTCAGAAGAAAAACCTAAATTTAGCTGGCTATGTCTCNAATCCGCTGGAAGATGACTCACTCAGCCAATTTCAGATCTTTTCAATTGAGTTGACACGCTTAACACATGAAGCACTTGCAGAAACTGAGTTAACTTCCAAAGAAAAGGATTTATGTAAAAACTTTTTTGCACTAGGAGTTATTTTTTGGTTGTTCAACCGCCCGATGGATTACACTTTGAGATTTATCAAAGAAACGCTTGGAGTACGATATCCCAAATTTGTTGAACCAAACATCCTCGCNCTAAAAGCAGGAGTTGCTTTTGCAGAAGCAACAGATCAGGTTGCATCTACATATGAAGTCAAACCAGCTAAATTTCAACCCGGAAAGTATCGGAATATCATGGGAAACGCTGCAGNAGCTATTGGCTTAATCGCGGCCTCCCAAAAAGCAANACTGCAACTTGTTTACGGCAGTTACCCGATCACNCCAGCAAGTGATATTTTACATGAACTTTCAAAGTACAAGGAATTTGNCGTNAAAACCATGCAAATGGAAGATGAAATAGCAGCGGTTGGATCGGCAATCGGCGCGTCTTATGGTGGGGCTTTAGGTGTTACAGGCAGTAGTGGTCCCGGTATTGCACTCAAAGGGGAAGCTATTGGTTTAGCTGTGATGGTAGAACTTCCACTCGTAATCCTCAATATTCAAAGGGCTGGTCCGTCAACAGGAATGCCAACCAAAACAGAGCAGTCAGATCTTNTACAAGTGCTTTATGGCAGGAACGGCGAATCGCCTGTTCCTGTTATTGCAGCAGCACGACCATCGGATTGTTTCGACACAGCGTACGAAGCCGCTAGAATCGCGCTTAAATACATGACGCCGGTTTTTTTCCTGTCTGACAATTCTATTGCCAATGGTGCTGAACCTTGGAAAATCCCTGATGNATCTACACTNCCNGCGATGACAACTCNTTTTGTAAGCAATGGAAGCAATACCGAGGAGTTTATGCCGTATGCACGTGATGAAGAAACACTNGCTCGGCCTTGGGCAGTCCCTGGNACTCCAGGGCTAGAACACCGAATTGGNGGCTTAGAGAAGCAAGACCTAACTGGAAATGTAAGCTACGATCCAGATAATCACGAAAAAATGTCTAGGTTGAGAGATGAAAAAGTAGCAAGAATTGCCAACGATATCCCGCCAACTGAAGTCTTTGGTCAAGATGGTGATGAACTTCTCGTTATTGGTTGGGGAGGTACCTTTGGTACATTGAGAACAGCAGTTAAAAACAAGCAAGCTGAAGGTGTTTCTGTCTCGCATGTGCACTTGAGGTATTTGAATCCGCTTCCTGCGGACCTAGGCGATATTATAAGCCGGTACCAAAAAGTAGTTGTTGCCGAATTGAATTTGGGTCAGATAGCCACTATCATTCGTGCTCGCTACCTTGTTGATGCTATAGGCTTTAACAAGATTCAGGGACAACCGTTTTACGTTTATGAAGTTGAAAGCAAAATCGACGAAATCCTAGAAAGGTGAATTTGGTGAAAAGAAAATTCCGTTCCAGCGCAGTGAAAGCAATTGAAACAAATTCCCCTCCTGTTGCAGTTCCTACTCTTACCCACAGAGATTTTGAATCCGATCAAGATAAAAGATGGTGTCCTGGTTGTGGCGATTATTCCATCTTGAAACAGACTCAGAAGATCCTTCCTGATCTCGGTATTCCGCGAGAACAACTTGTTTTCGTATCAGGAATTGGTTGCTCAAGTCGTTTCCCTTATTATATGAATACTTATGGATTTCATACAATTCATGGCCGGGCACCGACCATTGCTTCTGGGTTGAAGGCAACAAATCCCGATCTTTCCGTCTGGGTAATTACGGGTGATGGGGATACTTTGTCAATTGGAGGTAATCATTTTATACATCTGCTTCGCCGAAATTTTGATATTAATGTGCTGCTGTTTAATAACCAAATTTACGGTCTAACAAAAGGACAGTATTCACCAACTTCCGAAGTTGGCAAAATAACGAAGTCAACACCAGCAGGCTCAATTGATAACCCCTTCAATCCAATTAGCATGGCTTTAGCCGCTGGAGCAACTTTTGTGGCGCGTAGCCTTGATAGAGATACTAAGCACCTACCGGCCATGATGAAAGCAGCTTTTGAGCACAAAGGAACTTCATTCGTTGAAATTTATCAAAATTGCAATATCTTTAATGATGGTGCCTTTTTCACCTACACTGAAAAAGCAACCAAGGCAGATAACGTTGTCCTACTCGAACATGGGGACCCGCTGATTTTTGGTGCGAACTTGGACAAAGGAATTAGACTTAACGGATTTCAACCAGAAGTTATTTCACTTAATGGTGATAGTACATATGCTACTGATGATCTTATTACACACGATCAATTCACGGAAGACCCAACTCTCGCACACTTCCTAAGCCGGATGACAGAAAATGAAGAACTTCCTCTACCAATAGGGATTTTTCGTAGTATCCAGCGGCCCTGTTACGAAGATGCATTAACACAACAGGTTGATACCCAGAAAGAAAAGAAAGGTGAAGGAAATCTTGAATCACTTCTCAATGCTGGGGACACATGGGTTGTCGATTGAACAGAGATCCATAGATCTTACACAGTTGATTAGGAATTGATTAGCTTTTCAACCTTGGCTAACTTTTAAACCTGCCAAAATAATCCCACCGATCCCTATCATTGCAGTTCATTAGTACACCAATGTCATTTATGCTAGTTGTTACAATTCGTTCAAAGTTTGACGAGCGATCGGCGACAATTCAACCAATGTCGAATTGTGCTCTCTTTATGCACTTATGCACTGGTGGGAAGGTCAGTGTATCATTANCTCTACTNGACTATATTAGNCTTCTGCTTGCTGTGACAATTTCACATTACCAANAATTAGCTNGTAAAAGNGGATTGAGGNNNCAAGCACAATCGTCTAATAAAATCAATTTAGCNGNGCGAAAAAGAATAATGTCATTTAAAGAATATCGTACTGAATGATATAATANTTGCAATTGCNCAGTTCTGCAGTTCGCCTGCTGAAAACGTAAAATTAGCGNNAGCNCAGTAGATAAAATTTCTTATAACCATGCTTTCANATTGTAAGTATATGTCAAAATTAGAAAATAAAANCTATGGATCTTGGATTTCACCGATTACTTCGGANCTCATCGTCTCTGAGACGGTTAGACTCGGTCAGGTANTACTCGNCNACGAAAGTACCTATTGGACTGAAGGAAGGCCTCAGGAAGGAGGTCGAAANGTGATCGTTTGTTGCACTGCAGACGGNCAGNTAAATGACGTAACACCNGAACCTTTCAATGTTCGCTCTCGTATCCATGAATATGGTGGAGGTGCGTTTGCTGTAGTTGACAAAACAGTTTACTTCTCGAATTATCTTGATAATCAGATTTATCGTCANGNNATGGGGNCTCGCCCGGTAGCAATTACTNCAGGATCAGGCCGGNGCTATGCCGATTTCGNCATTGATGAGAANCGAAATCGGCTTATCTGTGTTGTTGAAGATCATTCTGATCTCNGCCAAAACGAACCAGTGAATTCACTTATGAGTTTGAATTTGGTTGATGGAATGACCCAAATAATTGCTGNCGGNAATGATTTTTATGCATCTCCCTGTATTAGCAGAGATGGATCTCATCTAGCATGGTTGACTTGGAACCATCCGAATATGCCTTGGGACAGCACAGAATTATGGGTTGCAACTTGGAATGAGNATGGTACTATTNCTAATCTCAAGCAAGTTGCAGGTGGACACAACGAATCAATTTTTCAGCCCAAGTGGTCCCCAGATNATAAACTGTACTATGTTTCTGACCGAAATGGGTGGTGGAACTTGTACTATTTGCAAAATGGGCAAACNAAACCATTATTCGAGNTGGAAGCAGANTTTGGTCGTCCNCAGTGGGTTTTTGGTATGTCTNCTTANGGNTTTGTCTCGGCAGAAAAGATCATTTGCGCATATACNCAAAATGGCNTCTGGNATTTAGCTAGCATTCAAACGAAAACTCGGAAGTTGGAAAGAATTGAAACTGATTATACATCTATCGAATCAGTTCAGGTTAATACAAATATGGTCGCGTTCATTGGTGGGTCTCCNTCTCAATTCTCATCAGTGGCAAAACTCGACTTGGCAACACAATATCCCTATGTTATTCGTAAATCATGTAATGTTGAGCTANAACTGGAATGTTTGTCCACTNCCCAAACAATAAAATTCCCGACCGCGGATGGCCTGATATCCTACGCTTTCTTCTATNCTCCTCAAAACGATCGTCANATCGCCTCNGAATCTGAATTGCCTCCTTTAATTGTTGTTAGTCATGGTGGACCTACTGGTGCAACAAGCAACACNCTCAGNCTCAATCTACAATATTGGACTAGTCGAGGTTTTGCTGTCCTTGATGTAAATTATGGAGGTAGCACAGGGTATGGTCGAGCCTATCGTGANAGGCTAAATAATCGATGGGGTATCGTAGATGTGGAGGATTGCATAAACGGCGCTAAATTNCTTGTGGATCAAGGTCAGGTCGATTCAAATCGGATCGCTATCAAAGGCGGCAGTGCNGGTGGATACACAACGTTATGTGCCTTAACCTATCATGATTTTTTCAAAGCGGGAGCCAGCTATTATGGTATTGGAGATTTGGAAGCGNTGGCGACCGATACACACAAATTTGAATCTCGTTATCTAGATGGTCTTGTCGGTAAATACCCAGAGGANATGGAAACCTATCGGCACAGATCTCCTATTCATGCTATAGACTTACTTAACTGCCCTATTATCATTTTTCAGGGACTTGATGATAAAGTTGTCCCGCCAAANCAGGCAGAGGCAATGGTTCGCGCTCTCAAATCGAAAGGAATACCTGTCGCTTANGTTCCATTTGATGGNGAAGGNCACGGGTTTCGAAAATCNCAAAATATAAAGCGAGCNCTGGACGCTGAATTGTATTTTTATGGCTGTGTCTTTGGGTTTAAACCAGCAGATTCGTTGNTTCCANTTGAGATTGTCAATATGCCAATGTAGCCTAAGNTGTTTTCGGAAAAAAACGAATGGAAAAACTGATTCTGATTGATGGAATGGTACTTATTTTTCGCGCTCACTATGCTTTTGTGAAAAACCCTAGATTAACAGGTGATGGNCGAAATGTCTCTGTTGAGTTNGGTTTTATAAACACCCTGCTGGGGGTTTTGGAAAAGGAAGATCCAACGCATATCGCTGTAGCCTTCGATACCGATGCACCCACCAAAAGACATATAGAATACCCNGCNTATAAAGCACAGAGATCAGCNATTCCAGAGAATTTAATCACCTCTATTCCACNGGTATATGAGNTACTAGAAGCNNTACGAATCAAAGTNTTTACTGTAGATGGATTTGANGCTGANGACATTATTGGAACAATTNCTAGATGTGCGGATGAGTTGGATTTTAAGACTTACATGGTGACAACTGATAAAGATTTTTCTCAATTGGTTTCGGAAAAAACATATTTCTATAAGCTTTCAGCACACAACGAAAAAATTGAGATCATGGGAGTCCCTGAGATTAAAGATAAATGGCAGGTTAGCCGTATNGACCAAGTTACAGATATTCTAGGTTTGTGGGGAGATTCGTCTGACAATATTCCTGGTGTCACTGGGATTGGTGAAAAAACAGCTCAAAAGCTGATTACACAGTTTGGAAGNATAGAGAATCTGGTTGCTAACACAGATCAACTCAAAGGGAAACAGAAAGAAAACCTTGAAAATGAGACTGAGCAGGCNTTGCTTTCAAAGCGGTTGGCAACAATTGATCGTCATGTGCCAATTCNAGTGGATTTTGACGGAATGAAGCGCCAGTCACCTAATTTAGATAAGCTAAAAGCAATTTTTACCGATCTGGAGTTTGATCGCCTTGGTAAACGAATAATTGGTGAGGAGTTTTCAGTTAATCAANAAAGTTCAGTACCAACATCTCTTAGGACAATCAAAGATGTCAAGTACGATTATCGTATAGTGGATACTATTGAAACACGCGAGTCACTAATTAAAAAACTGAAATCACAGCAGGCTTTCTGTTTGGATTGTGAAACGACTGGTCTTGACCCCAAAACAGCTAAATTGGTTGGAATTGCGTTTTCCTTTAAATCCGGNACTGGGTTNTACGTTCCAATACCGAATACAGGGGTAAANGCNCAGTCTGNACTTCAGGAATTTAGGCCTTTATTGGAAGATGAAAGTATCGNCAAGGTAAACCATAACCTTAAGTTTGANCTAGCTGTCTTGAAATGGCANGGCATTACNGTTCGGGGCAAACTATTTGATACCATGCTNGCACATCAGTTAATTTTCCCNGACTTGCGTCACAATTTAGATTTTCTGGCAANAACGTATNTGAGCTACTCACCCATATCGTATAGTAATCTGACTCAAGATAGCCAAATGGATTTNCTCCAGATTCCAATTCANCGAATTGCCGAATATGCTTCTGAAGATGCGGATATTACTTGGCAACTGTACGAATTTTTTAAAGACTTAATTTCTGAAAAGGAACTCAGTCGAGTATTCTATGAGGTAGAATGTCCCTTGGTTCCGGTTTTAGTTGAGATAGAATCAAATGGAGTCAAGCTTGACAGCCAAGCGCTTGTCTCTTTCTCCAGCGATTTGAAAGATGAACTTTTCGACAAGGAAACCGAAATTTACAGATTGGCCAGAATGCAATTTAATATTGATTCTCCTAAGCAGTTAGGAAAAGTATTATTCGACCATTTAAAATTGGCTGAGTCACCTCGTAAAACTAAGACAGGTCAATATAAAACGGATGCTAAAGTCCTAGAATCTTTGGCCCCCAACCATCAGATTGCCCAACAATTACTTGAGTTTCGTGAAGTTCGAAGACTGAAAAATACNTATGTTGACACACTCCCAAAAGCAATTTTTGAGCGTACCCAAAGANTACATACAGAATATGACCAAGCATTTGTAGCCACCGGNCGAATTCAGTCGCATAGNCCAAACTTGCAAAATATNCCNATTCGNACCAAGAGAGGAAAGGAAATTCGGAAAGCTTTCATTCCCCGTAGTGATGAATATGTCCTATTGTCTGCTGACTATTCGCAAATTGAACTTCGGATTATTGCAGAATTGAGNGGCGANGAGAACTTAATCACTGCCTTCGAGGTCGGTTTGGATATTCATACTGAAACCGCGTCGAANGTATTNCAAGTNCCATATGACCAAGTCAATGAAGAAATGCGTCGNCAAGCTAAGATGGTTAACTTTGGCATTGTCTATGGCATTTCGGCTTTTGGTTTAGCACAAAGACTTGGGATTCGTCGAGGTGATGCGCAACAGATTATTGATCGATATTTAAATCAGTTTCCAAAAATCAGGAATTATATGGACGATATTGTCGAATTCGCCAGAAATAAAGGATACGTACANACCATGACAGGACGTCGCCGGTATTTACCTGATGTGAATTCCGCTAATGTTACCATGCGAAATAGTGCTGAACGTAATGCTATTAATTCTCCCATCCAAGGATCGAGTGCAGATCTAATTAAACTTGCGATGTCAGCTATTTACCAAGAATTTACTAGTCAAAAACTAAAGACACGTATGATCCTTCAGGTCCACGATGAATTATTGTTTGACATGTGGAAATCGGAAGAAGAAACCGTTGTACCTATTGTTCAAGAAAAAATGCAAACTGCGATCCCAATGGGAGTTCCACTTAAAGTCGATATAGGAATTGGTCATAATTGGCTTGAAGCGCATTGAATTATTAATTTGATAGGTTAGCTTGACGGACGGAGTTTTGAGTTGATACACTTTTTTGGCGATGAAAAAAACTGTTAATTCTATTAGAAAGACGAAAACGAGCGGGCAAAAAATCGTTATGTTGACCGCTTATGATTATCCAACAGCCCTAATTTTGAACCAGGCAGAAATTGATATTATCCTGGTTGGTGATACCCTTGGTATGGTGGTTTTGGGATATGAAACTACACGGGATGTTACCNTAACAGATATGATTCANCACACATCTGCTGTCAAACGCGGCAATGAAACCTGTTTGATTGTCTCGGATCTCCCATATCAGTCCGATAAAACGTCCGATCTAGCAGTCGAAAATGCCAAACAACTCGTTTCCACTGGAGCAGATGCTGTTAAAATTGAAGGAAATAAGACCGAAATTATCGGAGCTATTATTAATGAAGGAATCCCCGTAATGGGTCATGTAGGTCTCCTTCCTCAAACAACTGAAACATTCCGGGTTCGCGGCAGAAAGGAAAGAGAAGCAAATCAAATTCTGGAAGATGCGATATCCTTGGAACGGGTGGGTTGCTTTGCTGTTGTACTGGAATGCATTCCGAATCCAGTGGCTGAAAGAATCACGGAATCTCTATCAATACCGACAATNGGTATTGGGGCTGGAGCAAGTTGCGATGGGCAAGTTCTTGTTATCCATGATTTAATTGGGTTATTTGATCGTTTCAGACCTTCGTTTGCTAAGCAGTTTACTAATGTAAAGAAAGAAATTTTGCGTGCTGTAGAAAGCTATAAATTTGAAGTTCAGCAAGAGACCTTTCCCGATGCTGACCATTCTTATGAATAACTGAATCTAATGAATTAAGGAGAAAAACTAGATGTTTAAAGTTGGAATTATTGGTGATGAGGCCTCTCAGGATTTTCAAACTGTCGTTGATATGGCAGTTGAATTCAATCTTGATTCAATCGAAGTTAGATCCGTTTGGGATAAAGCACCACAGGAATTAACAGATCAGGATATTGACAATATGAAGCAAATCCTAGAAGGCACGAATGTTAAAATAATTGGCATTGCATCGCCATTCTACAAATGCGATATTGATAATACTGAAGAACGGAAAGAGCATATCAATATCTTGAAACGGTGCATTAAGCTGGCCAAAGCATTTGATGTCAACCTGATACGAACTTTTGTTTTTTGGAAAATTGATAATATTGAAGAACGATGGGGCGAGATTGTCGGATCCTATGATGAACCCGTGCGGATTGCGGAAAGCGAAGGCATCACACTTGGTATGGAAAATGAGTATTCAACCAACTTAGCCACTGCTAAGCTGACAGAGCGTTTCATTGGTGAGATTGACTCACCGAGCGTCAAGGCAATTTGGGATCCTGCAAATGAAGCGCATGCCGACCAAGACGGTGAGACCCCATTTCCAGATGCTTATAATCGGCTTAAACCGTTTATGATTCACGCCCATCTAAAAGATGCTGCCCGTGATCCGAAAACTGGGGAGATGGATTCGGTCGAGGTTGGCACTGGAATTATCGATTGGCAGGGACAACTGCAAGCTTTCATTGATGATGGTTATCAAGGACACCTAACATTAGAAACTCACTGGCGGCCAACTCTCAAGTTGGATGAAGATATCGTTCATCAACCTGGGGGATCGGCGTTCTCCGAGGCAGGTGAAGAAGCATCACGCATCTGCTTGAAAAATTTGTTCGAAATGATTGACAAATTAGAACAGTAAGGGATTAAGAGGTGAATGTTCCAAGAATTTATCGAGATTCGTGGTGCACGTGAACATAACCTACGGAATGTTAATCTCAAACTTCCGAAGGATCAACTGATTGTCTTCACTGGTGTAAGTGGATCCGGAAAATCTTCCTTAGCCATTGATACGATCTATGCTGAAGGGCAACGCCGTTACATCGAGTCGCTCTCAGCCTACGCCCGCCAGTTTATCGGTCAAATTGAAAAGCCCAAATTTGACTCGATTGATGGCCTTTCCCCTTCCATATCAATTAGCCAAAAATCAACCAGCCAAAATCCGCGTTCAACTGTTGCAACTATAACAGAGATCTACGACTATCTGCGAGTACTCTTCTCTCGAGTAGGAGAATTATATTGTGTAGAATGCAATTCTCTACTTGGCAGACAAACAGAAGATGAAATTGTCGACCAGATCATGGCTATGCCTAAAAATCGACGTTTGCTCATTCTCGCACCGATTGTCATTGGTCGGCGCGGTGAATATCGGCAGGAATTAGAAGACGCTCGTAAGGCTGGTTACGCGCGAGCCCGAATCAATGGAGTTGTTTTCGATCTCGCGGAGGATATCCAGCTTGAACGTAACAAACACCACGACATTGAAATCGTGGTTGATCGAATTAAGGTTAAATCGGATATCCGCAACCGTGTTGCAGAAGCGGTTGAGCTCGCGCTCCGTATGGGTAATGGTATCTTAACCGTTAACATGCCGGATTTTCAAGACCAAGATCGGACTTTCAGCCGAAGCTATACCTGCACCAAATGCCANATTGGTTATCAACCGCTTTCACCTAGGGATTTTTCTTTTAATAGCCCCGCNGGAATGTGTCCAACCTGTCGCGGCGTAGGCACAATAAACGGAATCTCGAAAGANCTGNTNATTCCTAATCCAGATTTGTCNATTAATGANGGTGCAGTATCGCTATGGGGNAAAATTGAATCGTCACGTTTGAGAATGCTGGTTCAAAGTCTAGCNGACTACTTTGAAATTGATCTTGATGATTCGTGGAAAGAATTACCTGGGAACGTNCAAAATGCAATCCTGTATGGTACAGGTAATCAGCTAATACCAATGATCTATCGTCAGCGGGGTCGTCGTCGGTTCAAGAGAAGAGAAGTATTTCACGGGATTATTCCTGATGCGGAGTATCAATATCATCGAAGTCGATCTCAAGCTCGCATAAACAAATTCGAGAGATATGTCTCAATAATCATGTGTCCGGACTGTAATGGCAAGCGACTTAAATCGGAAGCGATGAGTGTAAAAATTGATGATAGATCTATCGTTGATATTGTTGAAATGACTATCAACGACTGTCTTGGATTTTTCAATAACCTCAGGTTGGCTGAACGAGAGACAATTATCGCAGAAGGTGTATTGAAGGAAATCCAAGGGAGATTAACATTTCTGGCTAATGTTGGATTGGAATACTTATCGCTTAATCGTGCAGCACCCACTTTATCTGGGGGTGAATCTCAGCGGATACGTTTGGCTTCACAAATTGGTGCCGGATTGTGTGACGTTGTTTATGTTTTGGATGAACCATCAATTGGTCTACATCCTCGGGACAATAATCATCTGTTAAGAACACTACAACAACTGCGTAATCAAGGCAACACAGTCATTGTAGTGGAACATGATGAAGATACAATGCGGGCAGCAGATATGATTGTTGACTTTGGTCCACGTGCTGGTNTNCAAGGAGGAATAATTTCCGACATNGGCCCCCCNAAAGAAGTCATTACAAACGGCAGTTCGTTGACAGCTCAGTACCTTAGAGGTGATCTTGAAATAGAGATACCAAACAATCGACGCCCACATGGAAATTCTTTCCTCGAAATTATTGAGGCTAAACACAATAATTTAAAAGAAATCGATGTCCTAATACCAATTGGTGTTTTAACTTGCGTGACTGGGGTCTCAGGATCCGGTAAAAGTTCACTTATTAATGACATACTTTATCAGGCATTGGCACGAGATTTGATGCGTGCTAATACAACTCCGGGTGAACACAAAAGGATTCAGGCTATAAGGTGTAATGAGGATAGTATACTTGAAATTCAAGAGGTGAGTAACGTTATCGACAAGGTCGTGTCGATAAATCAATCTCCAATTGGTCGTGTGCCACGCTCAAATCCGGCCACGTACAGCAAATTGTTTGATCATATTCGAAACNTATTTGCTGAACTTCCAGAATCGAAGTTNCGTGGTTACAAACCTGGCCGTTTTAGTTTTAACGTCAAAGGTGGTCGTTGTGAAGCCTGTCAAGGTAATGGTGCACAGAAGATTGAACTGCAGCTTTTAGCAGACGTGTGGGTTACCTGCAATGTTTGTAACGGCAAGCGATACAATCAAGAAACACTAACTGTTAAGTATAAAGATAAGTCAATTAGCGATGTCTTGAACTTAGACGTTCAAGAAGCATTAGAACATTTTAAAAACATACCAAGCATTGCTAGGGTTTTACAGACACTGTACGACGTTGGGTTAGATTATATAAAACTTGGNCAACCTTCACCAACACTTTCTGGAGGAGAAGCTCAAAGAATAAAATTATCCCGAGAATTAGCTAAGCGAAGGACAGATCAAACGCTGTATATTCTTGATGAACCGACTACCGGGCTCCATTTTGATGATGTGAAAAGATTGCTTGAGGTACTCCATCGGTTAGTTGACCAAGGTAGCACAGTAATCNTCATTGAACACAACTTGGAGGTAATCAAAACGGCTGATCATATTATTGACCTCGGCCCTGAAGGAGGGGAATCTGGTGGCTTTGTTGTTGCTACTGGTACACCAGAGGATATCTCGGAAATTAAAGGGTCGCACACTGGTCGGTACTTGAAACGGTTGTTAGGCCGAACAACAGAATTTCTAAAGGCAGACCTCCCGGTTTCACATGCTATGGGGACNAAGGAGAAAGGAATCATAGTTNAAGGCGCATCTGAGCATAATCTGAAGTCGATTGACGTAGAAATACCATATCATAAATTGACTNCTCTAACAGGTGTTAGNGGGTCAGGNAAATCNTCATTGGCTTTAGACACAATTTACGCAGAAGGGCAACGTCGTTATGTTGAATCCTTATCTACNTATGCCCGACAATTCCTCGGTCAGCTTNAAAAACCGAAAGTTGAAAAAATAGAGGGATTATCTCCTGCTATTGCAATTGAACGTCGANCTTTAAGTAAGAATCCAAGATCTACAGTTGGTACCGTTACAGAAATTTATGACTACTTGCGGGTACTCTACTCGCGCATTGGNANAGCTCATTGCCCTCAATGTAAGAAGCCAGTTGGGTCACAAAGTTTTCAGCAAATTGTCGATAAGATTATGGATGAACCTCATGGAACCCGTATTCATATAATGTCCCCGCTTAAACTACAAANAGGNGAGAGTTACCAAGGAGCATTCGAAAGACTCCAAAGGCTTGGTTTTGCGCGCGTTGAAGTCAACAATGTCACCCATTTTCTTGATCAGGCACCAGACTTAAAAACAACAAGCAAATATGATGTCAAAATTGTTGTTGATAGACTNGTCATCTCTGAAGAAGATAGAAGCCGCTTGGCTGAAGCAGTAGAAGTGGCTATAGGGCAAAGTGTTGGCACCGTTGCAATTCGACGAGAGTTAAGATCAATACAATTTGGTAGGTCCGAAACTATAGGTTNGAAAGAGGTTAGCAATCGNCGTAGGCAACGCAGACNNNACCAGGATAACTCAAATNTAACAGAGAAAACGCAAGAGCATGGGGATCAAATCACCGTTTACAGCACACANTTTGCCTGTGTACCATGTAGTCTAAGTTTTGATGACCTAACGCCACAGCACTTTTCTTTTAATAGTCCAATTGGGAAGTGTCCAACTTGCGATGGNTTTGGAGCTATATGGGGTGATATATGCTATTCATGTCANGGAACCCGCCTCAAACNTTTGGCCAGCCATGTCAAAATTGGTGACAAGACTCTCCCTGAACTAACGGCAATGTCAATACGCCAAACTGTCCAGTTCTTTAACGAAATTAGTCTTACATCATATGAAATGGAGATTGGACGTGAGTTGGTCGCCGAAACTAGAAAAAGGCTTCAATTTCTGGAAGAAATTGGGCTTCACTATCTGGCTCTGAACCGACGGGCCCCCACAATATCCGGGGGTGAAATGCAACGTGTTCATCTAGCCAGCCAATTGGGAAGTGGTTTAACTGGTGTAACTTATGTTTTAGATGAACCAACAACAGGCCTACATCAACGTGATAATCAACGTTTGATCAAAGCTTTAAAGAGACTGCGTGACCTTGGTAACACAGTACTGGTTGTTGAACATGATCCAAGCACGATTGAATCATCGGACCATATGCTTGATTTTGGTCCTGGTGCAGGCGTACTCGGTGGTGAAATAATCGCGACAGGCTCTCCATCCGAAATCAAAAAAAAATCTCAATCTCTAACTGGTCGCTATTTATCCAAAATAGAAGAGATCAGCATACCTAAAGAGCGGCGTCGAGGTAGCGGGAGTTGGCTGGAAATAAAACACGCTCAGAAGAATAATCTTAAAGGAATTACGGTTAAGGTTCCATTTGGGGCACTGACATGTGTAACGGGTGTTTCCGGGTCAGGAAAAAGCTCATTAGTTGACGGTGTCTTATTACAAAACAGTGTTGCTCCAATCGGAGCCGAGCCCAATTTTGAAAACAAGGAAGAGAACCAAAAGATAGATCTAAGTGTTTTTGATAAAGTAATTAATATTGATCAAAGTCCAATTGGTGAAACACCTAGATCAAATGCGGCAACATATACTGATATGTTTACCAAGATTCGAGCCTTATTTGCTAGCCTACCGGATGCTAAAGTTCGAGGATTTTCATCTGGTCGCTTTAGCTTCAATATCAGTGGTGGTCGATGTGAGTTATGTCAGGGGCTTGGATACAACCAAATCGAAATGCATTTTCTTGCTGATGTTTGGCTGGAATGTGAGTCTTGTCACAGTACTGGTTATAATCGAGAAACTTTGGAAGTCTGTTATAAAGGGAAAAATATTGCTGATGTCTTACGAATGTCGGTTCGTGAAGCATTGGAGTTTTTTCGAGACATACCAACCATCGAAAAGACGCTTCAGCTGCTGTTTGACGTTGGGTTGGATTATATCCAACTGGGACAACCAGGTACAACACTTTCAAGTGGGGAATCACAACGGATAAAATTGGCGACGGAACTTGGCAAACGAGGGACTGGAAAAACACTTTATGTGATGGATGAGCCCACAACCGGACTACATTTCCANGATATCCAAAAGTTGCTGAATGTAATTAATAGGCTCGTTGACAAAGGAAATACTATTGTTATTNTTGAACATAATATGGATGTGATTAAGTCAGCAGATTGGATAATTGATCTCGGNCCTGAAGGNGGTAAGGAGGGTGGTTATCTTGTTGCCATGGGAACNCCGGAGGACGTTGCNTCCATTGANCAATCACATACCGGCCTGTTTTTACGTGATGTGCTTACTTGATTAGGGCAAGTTTCCGGGATTCTGAGAAAACACCGGCTTGCAACTGATAGACGTAAACACCGCTGGCGACTCGNTCACCGTTCTGACTCCGTCCGTCCCAGTAAATCGCTCGATCCTTTTGGACATAGAANCCTGCTGGTTTGANCCCAAGATTTATTTGTCTNATAAGCNTACCNTCCAGATTGTATATTGTTAGAATTACTTTTGAACCGGTTGNGATCTGGAATGGAATCCAAGTGTCGGGNTTGAATGGATTGGGATAGTTCACCAAAAGCTTGTTNTTANCAGGGANGGTAAGTGCTTCCANCGACAGAATTCGGNCCTCCATAAAATTGCGTAACATAATAACGCCTTCAATATTTCCCGGTAAATCCAATAGTTTCTGATGCATTTGTTTATAGATNTCTAATATGTTTGGGTCTGAATCAAGAAAATTCCCNGGTGCAACGTTCATTTCTNCCCCAACAGTTTCAGTTTCTTTCTCNCTACCTTCTGCGACAGTACGTGGTTCACTGGTTTTCTTCATCCAGTTTAGGGCAACCGGCACAATGTCATCTGCGTNTACAATACCNTTACCATCGGCNTCTGCAACCGTTGCTGGCTGCATTTTGAATGGTTTTGCTGTTTGAAGAACCCANTTCGTTGTAGATTCTTGCCTTGGCTCACCTTTTTCTCTCCAGAAACGACCTATCGGAATGATATCTGCTGCNTTGACTTCTCCATCTTTGTTAGTATCACCAGGAAAAACACCAACACCGGTAGTAAACGACCATGAGACCTCCTCAGCTACTGGATTNCCGATCAAGTCCGGTATTCCAGATTTGATTATGACCGAAATTTTCTCAACATCCCTAAANATTTCNTCCGCNACNAAAGTCACACGATTAGTGTTTGTACGGATCTCNCCCCAAATTCTATCAACTTTATCACTCGANACTATTAGATACTGCTCATCNATTTNTACTTCTTCGCTNAANTCNACTGATATNATAGTATCGACCTGTACAAAATCCTCCGTACCATCTGGATTAAAGGAAACCACTTCTGGNGCTAAATCATCAAATTCAACAGAATCTGATGCNACCTCAGAAACGTTGCCAGCACCATCCCGAAATTCCGNAAATACNGTACGGATTCCTTCNCCGGAAGGCACTTTCCACTCAATTTGATCGCTAAACGGCTTCCAANCTGTGTCACTGAAATCCTCCTCCTCNTTTCTTAGTCTTACNTCACCAACCTCCTTCATGTTTGAAAGTTCATCAGAAGCTACAAGTTTAATTGTGATTCCTGCTTGTCTGGTTCGGTCNCCAACAATTGATATTGATCCAATAGGTGCTGTCTGATCAAAGATGATTTGGTCTGAAAGGGAGGATGTTATTATGTTGCCAGAGAAATCCTGAAACTGACAAAAAACTGTTTTAATTCCTTCTTCATCCGACAAATTCCACTNGCTNCTGGCGCTGTTGGTCACTGTCGGAGAAAACTTGATCCACTTGATCTTTTGATCAGATTGGCTAAAATCTTCGTCATTCTTGAAGCGCATCGATTCAACACCAAACCCGACGTCGGTCGCCACAGTATTCAATATAACCATCTGATCGGTAGTGTAGATGTCAGTTTTGTTAATTACAAATGATCCAATTGGGGCAATTTTATCCATGATCTGGATCTTGCCCAATTGCANAACGATGCCATATTTGGATTCTTCGTTAGCATACATCTCTGCTTCAATCTTAATTTCATTTTTTATTTTTGGGTCTAATGTTTTAGGTATTTCAATTTCGATGGTTCCAACTTGTTCCGCATTCGGAGGGTTCTGATTGACTTTAAGCAAAATTCCATTATCAATTTTTGCGACCGNCATTGTTTTAGCNANTACTTTATTNAAATNGAANGCTAAAATCTTAATATTGGGTACTGTTTGGATTAGAATCTGACCTTTTGAGATCTGAAAATCAGGTTTTCGGAGCTTAAGTCCAATGACTCCAGACTGACTCGGTGCCAAGGATAACCCGTCGAGCTCCAGTTTAATGTCTGCAAGTACAGTGAAGCTTCCAGAGGATAAAANTTTAATTTTATCCAATTGTCTCTTTGTTTTGGAAAGCATCAATGAAATATCTNTGNTTGTTATTTCACCAGTTGCTAAGTCAGTAGCNGTAGGTAAGNCGAAGAAGNTAAGATCTATCCGAAAAATCCCACTTTTGGTACCAAATGATGGTGTTATGGTGAACTTCAAGTCGAGTCGATTACCGACTGATGTTGCACTGANCTGTTTCACACCTTTACCTGACAACGTAATGAACTTAAGAAGGTTACTTGGGAAATCAAGCGAAGTCTCGGCCGTGATTTCGCCAATTTCGGGACCAAGAGGTCGGATAAAAATTGGAAACGCTATTTCTTGGCTTCTTCCACCACCGACATCCATCATCTCTAAGTAAAGTGGACTGTCCACAAAAATCTTGATCACAGCTTGTTCGAATTTGTTATAACTCAAACGCAATGTTGCTGTTCCAGCATTAAGTGCGGTAAATTTACCATTATTAGCAATTTCCCCAATCTTCCCTTCTAATCGCCATGCTGGTTTATCAAGGTCAATTTCATTATTATCCTTATCATGTCCGATCCCTACAAACTGGATAGATTCTCCTACGGACAAGCTAACCGATTCATCGATAACTTTCTTTTCTGCGGAGATTTTGATGTCTTGGATTTCTCCCGGCCGTACGGTGACTTGGCCGGATAATTGAACAAATCCAGCCGTTTCTANNTGNACTTGNCCGACACCTTGTTTTCGAGCAGTAAAGGTGCCATCATTTTCTATTTGACCGACACTACCAATCACACTCCATTTTTTTTCTACTGGTGTCTTTGTTATATTGCCGTACAAATCTAATCCTTCTACTTTGAATTTTTTCTTGCTACCGGCTAATAAGTTAGCATTCATTGGTATAATTTTAAGCATAGCGAGCTTGGCTGAAGTGACCGTTATTTTTGTAGAGTTTCCCTTGGTTTCACCGACAGAAAGCTGCACTTGTCCGACACCAACATGTTTTGCTGTCATTTGGAACGAGACAACACTGGCTTTGGGGCCAGGATCAATGCCTTCAGAATCAGTTATTGCATTACCAACAATTTTCCACAATGCTTTTTCTCGAGGAATATTGACTTTATTGCCCGCTGAATCTCGGCCTATGACCTGAAAAATCTTCTTCTCACCGGCCACCAGCGATATCGCTTCTTTGGGGAGAATTTCTATGCTCTTGATTTGTCCCTTGACAATTTGAACTTTTGGCAATGTTGCTACTAAACTATCAAATGTGGCGGTGATGTTCCCAAGCCCAAGATTTTTGGGCGTCAATATTCCTCCTTCAAACAGACCAAGCTCGACCGATTTTTCATAGGCACTAATTGTCCATTTAACCGCCGCTTGATCAACTTTGACAGGGTTATCATACAGATCTGTTCCAACAACTTGGAAGGATGTAATCTGGCCAATTTCGATATCCAAAACAGTTGGAGATATCATGATGTTTGACAGGTTACCAGTTGTAACTGTAATCTCTGGTGATTCCTGCTTTAACTCGTTATAACTGACTAAGATCTTACCTTTCCCAGCTTTAATGGCAGTGAAAATCCCATCGGCTGAGATTTTGCCGATACCATTCGTAACTTCCCATTTCAATGCTGTAGATAGATCAACTTTATTGTCAAACTGATCTCGACCTGAAGCAGAAAAAGGTAATAGCTGNCCTGCACCGAGTTGCTTTGGCTGAACTGGGTTATCNATGGCCAATTTGGTAACTACTCCCGGTAGAATTCGCAAATTAGCAGTTGCAGATACCAATGTATTNGNTACTGTCGCACGAATCTGTAACAGGCCAGTAGAAGTGCTAGNTGCGATAGTTATTGTATAGANACCATTTCCAACCTCTTTTACCNTAAGAAGTTCTTGACCTTTTGAAGTTGGGGNCTCTGCTATTTCGGCATTGGTATCAGATTNGACTTCTGTTTCAACTCCTTTATCTGTGTTTTTCAATTCCTGTTCGAGNTGGGTTTCGATCTTTACCGCTTCATTCTCAAGTCGAACTGAATTTTCTCCTGTTAGAATCATGGTGATAGTTGAACTGATATTTTCTCCTGATACTAATGAATCTGGGGAGGCAAAAATTAGCAACCGCTCTGCTGAACTTTTGTGTTTAACTTCAATTAATACTTCCTGAGAGGCCGATCCTCCCAAGCTATCGGTAGCTAGAAAAAGAGTTGAAAATGTTTTAGACCCTTCTTTCCCCTGGACAGTATCACTATTTGTTTGCCAGAAGAAGCCCCCATCTTGGTCTAACTGGGCACCTGTGGGAAGTGTCTCAACTGAAAAACGAACTTGATCCCCGTCCGGATCAACACCACTTAGATTTAAAGTAATGGAATCTCCTTCAATAATTGGAGCAGTTACACCTTTTATTTCTTTGCTGTCCGTATTAAGAACCACCAGTGTTGGTGGTCGGTTAGGTCTTTTTAAACTGAGATCGACTGAGGCCGACAAAACNATTTTGTTCAATGAAACAGAAGCCGTAANTGGAAANCTAANCGCGGGACTGTCAATTTCACCTGTTGTGTATTTAGCGATATAACGTCCACTACCTTGCGCTTCAACTTCAGAGATAGAACCAATTTGAGGAGTGTCAAATTCAACCTCAGCATCACTAATAGGCCGATTTTTAGTGTCACGAACACTGACAACCAAAGTTGTNCCAACTATGCCGTCAGCAGGCAATTCGGTTGTCTCAGCAACGAGTTTGATGTTATCAGGTTGGCTATTTAACTGCTTGACTTCTGTTTTAGCTGACACCTTGTTGGAAGTCGTTGCGCTTAACACCACAATTCCTACGATATTACTAGCTCTGTAAGTTGCTGCGTATTTTCCTCTANCCTGATGTTCCATTTCAACTTCGAAATCATCAGAGGTTAGCATTACTTGTTCATCAATAACAGGTTTTCCAAGAGCATCTTTTACTGTGGCAACGACTTCTGTTTCGGAAGTTTCTTCAGCAAGCAGCTGGCTCTTAGAAGCATTTAATGTAATTTGAGCTGCCTGACTTAAGTGGTTGACAGTGAATTTTGCAGACTGTATTTGTTTGAAAACTGAATCCGTTAACGAGAAAGTAGCCGTCTTGACTACACCTCCTTGTTCATAGGCTGTTACTGTTTGGAACGATGGTTCGTATATAAATTTATAGCGGTTTTTGTCAACCTGTTCGAACTTGCTATCTTCAAGTTCACTGACTGCAAACGTCAATTCATCATTATTTTTGTCTTCCCCTTCTACAAAAATTACCAATTGCTTGCCTTCTGACATGGAAAAGTTGACTGGATTTTCGCGAAGGATAGCGTTTCTGGTATTCTTCAGTTTTAAAACTGGGGCGTCATTTGGCTGTGCCCTTATCGGATCCAAGATGGGAGAGTTTCCATTCCTATCTGTTAATTTTCCTTTTTCTGTCGAGAACATCACAACCGGTGGTTCACCACGACGAAGTATTTCTGAAACTCCGTCTTCAACGTTAATTTCAAGATTCCATATCAAACCAAAATTATCGGTCCGGTTAAAATTAGTAGCCACCAAATCGCCATATCCTTCTAACCTGATTTTCCAGCCATCTTTACTCGGGTTCATAATTGGTTCTGAGAATGCGATCTCTATTGAATTGTCTCCGACCACCCTCGCTGTATAGGAAGGCGAAATACCATCTTGAGCCTGAATAATCCTTTGGCTGGGATCAACTTCATTTCCTGATAGATCTACAATTGGGTTATCAGCAACACCAATATATTGTATAAATGGTTGATCTCCCGTTTGAATTGGTGCAGCAAGAGTAATAGTAAATTCATTTCCTTTGCCACTGAAAAATGATATTGGTTTATCGTTAACCGTCCAGTTATCAATATCACCTTCACCACCCTTAACTGTTTCATTGAATTTCAGCACAATCGTTGTCGTGTTGACAGTTTTAGCAGTAAAACTGGGATCAGTAAAATCTGTCTTTTCAATTGTTATCTCTCCTCTCCCCGTTAAGCTACCTTCAGTTTCAGCTGAAATTGTGATGACCTGCGGCAAACTTGGAGCGAAAAAAACAGCTGAATAGTTTCCATAACCTAAGTTCTTGGCAGTTTTGGTGATAGTTCCGCCGTCAGCAGTTAAACTCACCTCACCAGCCTCAAGNGGGTTATCTGACGCGTCCAAAATCTGAATCGCTATCTCAGCTTCGGATAATCCATCAGCAGGCAAACTTGGAGGAGTAGCTACCACAGTCAGAGAATAGGCAACTGGCTTAACCGTGGTGATCATTGGATTTGCTATTAGTTGTCTCGGATAGTCAGCAACCGTGCTATCTTCTACAGAGATTATAATTTGGCCGACATCTGATGAACGGATCTCACCCATTGCTGTACCATTCATATCCGTGAGTGTTTTCGATTGGACGATTTCAACTTGTTCGATATCGACATTTCGCGATTTTGCTGTAATAGTAACTTTTCGGTTTGGAACGGGACTCCCGAGCTTATCAACCAATGTAATTAAAACCCTAGCGGCAGTGACTCCATTAGCTAAAATCTTACTGGGAAAAACTTCCACTGAGGATTGGACTGGTGAAACATCACCAGGTAATACTTTAATATTGACTAGCTTTTGAGCATTCAATATTAAAGTATGGATTGGACTGGATGGTGATGCACCGATGGTAAGCAATCCAGCTCTGTTGGGAGCGGTCAGCGTTGTCTGATAGAGTCCCGAAGATACTTCTTCTGCAGGACTGGTAACTGACCCGGCTGTCGACGTTACCTCGATAGTTGCCCTTGAAATTGGATAACCTTCATTATTTTTTGCCGTAAACATAAGTTTGGTTTCCGTAATGCCATCTCCGCTGATTTCATCCGGCAAATCTGTGAAATTTATATCGGTTATTTTAGGAGAACTAAATCGTACAAACTCAACGTAATCGAAATTGGGAATTTTGGGAATTTTGATATGGATTAATTGCTCTCCGGTTTTACTGGAACTCATCTTGAAAGATGCACGTCCCTCTTCATCAACAAGTTGAACCTGTTCCGATACATTAATAGTTTGCGATTCAATCTTGATTTCAACATTAGGTATCGAATTGCGATATTTATCCCTTATGATTGCAGTTGCCATTACTTGTTCTTTTCCGTCAGCAGGTGGCTCCATGGATTGACCATTTTCATCAACTTCAATAACAATCTCAGTTTGGATTGGGCTTGGTGGGCCAGGCAAGAGTTTCAAGGCCATTGGTTCTGACACAACCGTGTTTCCCGCATTGGAAAGAGTGGCAGTTACTTTGAGAAGACTTGTGGAAGTTGAAGGAATATAAGTTCCACGATAATTATCATTACCGATAGCATCGATAGTTCTGATGATCTTTCCACTACTGACATCCATGGCTACGCTCAGATTTGGGATAGTGTTTCCGTGAGGGTCAGTAACGTTCAGAATTAAATCGACTGGGGTAGCACCATCAGCAACTGCATCTGGCGGATCCATACTGAGTTGGAAGTTCGCCGTATCCCCAAGTGTTAAACGGATTGATTTTTGATCAAATACTCCATAAGAACTTTTAGCACGTATTTCTACTTCTCCTACAGCAGTTCCAGTGATATATTCGGCAACATAGTTGCCATCTCGATGATTAATCAAATCCCCCACTTTACCGGAATTAAGTTCTGGCTTTAGTTCAAAGACAAGATTTTCGTTAACAACAGGATTACCATATACATCAAGTGCTTTAACACGGAGTTGCGCGGTTGATTTCCCATCAGCAGACAATTGAGATTTGGATATCCCTAGCTCAATATTGGTTGTTGAGCCGCCAATAAGGCGAATCTCGGTTAATGCTTGAATATCAAACTCAGTTTTAACAACGATCTTCGCCTTGCCAGCTGTAGTGGTATTCGCAGTGTAAGTTGACGTGTATGTGCCATCTCCATTATCTTGTATAGGCGATATATGTCCCAAGTTTGTTGTAGCTTCTATGACTTTATCCGATGCAGGCTTGTCATAGATATCAATTGCTCGAATAGTTAATTTGGTACTTGAGAAACCATCAGCGACAACCTGGTCGTCCTCAGCTTCAACGACTAATCTCTCGACTCTCGCACGCAGATTGATAACAACTGCTCCATTCCGTCCATTTGGCGCATTGGCATAAATCGTCATTTCGCCTAGCTTGGTCGAACTAACAGGGGTAAAGATGGTCACATACCCACCGTCTCCTCTGTTGATTACTGTCGAAAAACTCCCTGAGTCAGCTTGGAAAGCAACAGTTTCATTAAGCACTGGATTTCCTATGCTATCAATCACCAATGCGGTGATTTTTGTGCTTGCACGTTCATCCCTAGTAACAATTTCAGGTTCAGCATCCAGTGTTATTTGGGCAGTGTCGCCCGACACCACGATGATCTCAAAAGGTCTTAAGATATCTTTGTAAACGACTTCAGCCTTCACTGTTCCTCGTTCGCGTGCCGTAAACTTGCCAAACTGCGTTAAAATGCCGATATCAGCCCCTGATTGAATATTCCACAAAGGTGTTTCTGACAACTGGACTTCTTGACTGTTTTTTTCATATCCAACGGCGTTTAGATCTACTGATTCACCAATTTGGACAAAAACGGGCGCNCCCTCAACGGAGACGCTTGAAATTTCGTTGTACGTATACCCATTTNTAAGAGTNGTTAGTTGANNGTCAANATTGGTAATNATAATNTCACGTTCGCCAGGNGNGTCCATTGGGGCAGNGATTTCGATCAACTCAGACGAGATTGTGCTTATTTTTTCGACAATTTGCTTTCCGATTTGTACNGAAAGACCTTGNCGAAAACTAGTGCCGTGAATCTGTACTTGAGTGTTACCCCCACCATTNGATTTACCTGTNGTCAAATTGGAGACAGCCGTAATAGTAGGTGGAGAGAATGGAATTACGAGGTCGAGCCGCATCATCCTAGCAGACAGGTGTTCTTCCGTTACGGATTGAATAGAAGTACCTCGGGATTCACCATTTAGAAAAACTTCTACTTGGATATCATTATTTGCTTGGACAATAAATTCGGTGTTAATTGACTCTTTCAACCCAATTTTATGGAAAGTGACTGAATAATTCGGCTGGTCTTGGACTTGTTGTGTAATTGCCATTAAGGAGAGATTGTTTTTCAGGTTAGTCACTCTTACTTCATGGCCTACAAGTATCTCAGCATCTTCAAGTATTTCACCTGTAAGTAACTTTGTTTGATGTCTTCCAAAACCACTAACAGTAAAAGTATTAGCTGCTCCACGAACATTTCCTTTTAATGGAATTGCAGATGGTGAATTCGGATCGTTACTAAATATGTTCAGTACATCGTTCAATCCAAAGATGACTTTGGGAAGAAAAGTAATCTTGACCTCTTGGCTCTTTTCGGGCTGAATTTGGAAAGGGGGCATTGGCTCAATTTTAAAGGCGAGTGATGGTGGCATAATCCCGCTGACATCTAGATTTCCACTTCCTTGATTGAGGATTACAAATGACTTTGAGGTGGGAGTTTCAGCACCCAAAAGAACTTCGCCAAAATCAATTTGATCTACTGAGAGTTCTAACTTTGGTTCGGTGGGNATATAACTAAATACAGAAGGAAACCGCGCAATTTGACCGTCAGGATTTTGCACAGTGACGTCAACNGTACCNAGTTCTCCAACAGGGGTTTTTACTCGGATTTCNTGTTTAGAAACCACATTGACTGACTTAGCCGCACTTTCNCCGAAGAAAACACCTAAACCACTTAAAAAATTTTCTCCATATATNCTTATNTCACTATTGCCAGTTTTCAGTCCAGTTCGTGNGGATAANCGATTAATAAATGGGGGTGAANCAGAGGTCTTTTCCAATGCTAATACAACAATGCCATTTGTATCATCGGCCACAAAAATATGGGTTCCTGCCTTTGTTAGACCAAAAGCAGTGCCTGCCGTTTCATAGGAAGCGATTTCANTTAGATCTGTCAGATCGCTAATATCAATGACTTTTACCCCTTGTCCGGAATCCACTAGAAAAACTAAGTTATCCTCGATGTATAAATCCTGNACGAAACTTGANGTATGNAGCCTGCTAATTTCACGNGGGACAACTGGATTAAANACATCTATTANCCGNACCCCTCCAAAACCGTCAGCCGTTATTAAAAGGTCCCCACTCATCACCATTCGTTTGGAAAAACCATCNCCGGAATCAGGTAGNCTAGCAATTATTTGTGGTAATCTAGGNGGGTCTATCCCCAATACTTGGAAGCCACTNTCGCCGTCAGCAAGATAGGCAAAGTCATTANTAACAAGGATATCCTGTGTAGAACCTGGTGTGTCCAGAATAGCAATTCGTTGTGGGTTACCCAAATCAGAAACATCAACGATTTCGANCCCCATACTACTTCTCGCAATGTATGCGAGAGAACCATGTCCTGTGACACTTTGAGCGTAGGAAGTTCTATACTGATTAACAAGATATGGAGAGTCCGCACGAGCAATGGCAACAATTATAAAATTTCCATCGGTTGCATAGATGTAATTTCCAAAGACTTTCACNTGCTTCCAAACTTGACCTGTCTCTATACGTTTCTGAGATTCAATTAACCGGAAATCTCCATTAGTATTGTCTATTTTGATAGTTGCCATTCCATTGGCTGCATTTGCCACATACAGCATATTNTCGAGTACTTCTATGTCATAGGCAGAACCTATTGTGTACCAATGCGCTAATTTCTGTATCCTTTTAAAATCCGGATCAATTTTCAAAATATCAATCGTGGATTTCCCGTTTGACACAAATATCTCATTGGTAACACCACTAATTGTATGCATCTGTTCTGATGTTTCATAAAGGCCAAATTCTTTGAATTGATTTANCCCTTCATCAATTGANATTGCACGAACACCAAATTCAAGGTCCATGATATATGCAAATGTATGGGATAATGTTCGGCCAATTGAAATATCTGCTACTTCCCCCGTTACCAAATTGTGTGGTATTTCCGTTAAGACCTCCGGTATTTTTATATCAAAGACTTTCAAGCCTTCCTTGCCTGATGCAGCNTAAAGGCGGTTACCAACAACATGTATACTGTTAGCATTAACACCATCAAATTTAGTAATAATCTGTGGCCTAATTGGTTGNCGAACATCNACAATAGTNAGATCTNCATCTGCTGTAGTTACGTATAGNAGNTGATTAGCAAGTTCAACGGAGGTTACTTTATTGGGTAATGAAATGGAGGCAACCTCAATGGGGTTATCCAAATCGGTGGCATAAATGATACGCAGTCCGCCGAAACGATCTGCCACGTAAATCCGTTCACTGTCTACGGTTAGGTCAGCAGCAAAATCAGGAGTGTCAATTACTCCCCGCAAAATAGGAGATGTATGGTTAGTAAAGTCAATTATTTGAAGGCCGGAGAACCCAATTGCGGCATATACAATATCTTCTTGCACCGCGATAGCTCGAACTTGGTTGACAAGAGACACCGTGCTGTCTAAAGTGGGTGAACTCGGATCTGTTACATCCAGTGTTATAATCTGTGCACCCGCTCCCACATAGAGATGATTTTCTAAATGGTGTAGAGCGTGTATTGCACCGGAAGATCCCGCGATCTTTTGCAGGTTGACAGATTGTTGGCCAGTCACGACTTGGCTGAAGCAAAGAAGGATTATAGTAACTATGCTAAGTAGAAAAACTGAATCACGAAACTTCATTTATTTAGATCTATTTATACAATATATTGTGAGTTTAAATTTCCTATTGGTACGCCTTTGGTAAAATGTCCCATAAATCTTGTAAATCGTCATTTTAATTAACGTTCAAAATGATTGGTTTGGCTACAATATTTTCCTTGACAGGGTAGTTGCCGAATGCTAACATTTTCGCCGGAGTTGTGTTTGGCGGGGCGTGGCGCAGTCCGGGTAGCGTACTTGCATGGGGTGCAAGTGGTCGCTGGTTCGAATCCAGTCGCCCCGATTTTNCACTTAAGTTTGAGAGTGCCTTCCTTTATANGGATTCGTTTATGTCATTCCTTGGCTNCNTAGTGCAAAAAATTCCCACCGTTTGTTGAGGACATAAAAACAATAAGGTTAGGTAAAGAAACNGGAGNCNTGTTAATGGAAAAATCTGAAATTAATGTGGGACTCCTCGGTTGGGGGACTGTGGGCACGGGTGTCTCNAGGATTTTAGTTAATCAAAAACATCGGATCTATCAAAATACTGGCTTGAACCTCAATCTTNTNAGNATTGCCAAGAGGACNCTTCCCGCATATAGATCAGGTATTGATTTAGCGGANAATTGCTTAACAACTGATGTAAATGCAATTGTTGATAATCCAGATATTGAGATTGTTGTGGAACTGATTGGTGGAACTACCGACTCTCAAGAACTCATTTCGCGNGCAATGCAAAACGGGAAATCGATTGTCACTGCCAACAAAGCCTTAATTGCTGAGTGTGGTGCTGANCTATGNCAACTTGCGCAGAAGCAGGAAGTCAGCTTGAANTTTGAAGCAAGCACAGCTGGAGGCATTCCAATAATCAAAACTTTGCGAGAGAGTTTTGCTGGAAATAAGGTTGAATCAATTTATGGGATAGTTAATGGNACCTGTAACTATATCCTGACAGAAATGCAGAAAAATGGCAGGGATTTTTCCGAAGCTCTTGANATGGCACAAGATAAGGGATACGCNGAAGAGGATCCAACCCTTGATATTGAGGGCANTGATGCTGCACAGAAACTCACTATCTTGACCGCTTTAGCTCATCANATTANTGTTCCGTTAAATCAANTTCATACTGANGGAATTACAAAGATTACGCAAAACGATATTCAGTACGCTCAGGAACTTGGTTATGCTATTAAGCTACTGGCAATTACGAAATTAAGGGAGACACAAATTGATGTTCGCGTTCACCCAACGCTTATACCGAACAACAGTATGCTTGCTAATGTATCGGATGCTTTTAATGCTGTATGTGTGATAGGGGATGCTGTTGGCCCAACCCTGTTTTATGGACAAGGTGCGGGTGAAATGCCAACTGCGAGTGCGGTTGTTGCTGATATTATCGATGCGGCAAGATCAATTACTGGGAATTCGCATTTGTCNATTCCTCCCGCTTGGGTTTCAAAACCACGTTCGGATTTTTCTATTGGTTCAATAGATGACATTGAAACACGCTATTATTTAAGGCTGGTTGTGCGGGATTGTCCTGGCGTATTGGCTCAAATTGGAACCATTCTCGGGAATCGGGATATCAGCATCGCTTCAGTTATTCAAAAGGAACCGCATTGTAAAGANTCAGTNCCGCTTGTTATCCTAACTCACAAAGCATGCGAGGCCAATATGTATCTAGCTCGCATTGAAATTGATAACCTTGAGGTTGTTCAAGAGNAATTGACTCTGATCAGAATTGAGGAATTTGATTTCTAGNTTCACTCAGANCAAAATACTAACTNCTATACAATAAATTGCACGTTGGTACTATGGGTATTATTGTACAAAAATATGGTGGCACGTCTGTTGCAGATTCGCAAAAGATCAAGAATGTCGCCAAACGTATAACACAGTCTCATAAAGATGGAAACTTGGTTGTTGTGGTTGTTTCTGCCATGGGAGGTTCAACAGATCAACTAATCAAGCTTGCTCTTGAAATATCAGATAACCCACCAGAACGTGAATTGGATATGTTGTTATCAACAGGTGAACAAGTATCCATNGCTTTGCTAGCGATGGCCGTTTCGGAACTTGGGTTNCAGGCTATTTCGCTTACTGGTAATCAGGTTGGTATTATTACAGATGGATTTTATAGNAATGCTAGAATAAAGAGTATTAATAACGATCGTATCCTTTCTGAACTTGATCAAGGCAAAATCGTAATTCTAGCAGGGTTTCAGGGGATTACGATTGATGATGAAATCACAACACTGGGAAGAGGTGCATCAGATACAACAGCGGTTGCAGTTGCAGCTAGCTTGAATGCTGATCGATGCGAAATTTATACGGATGTTGACGGCGTTTATACNTCCGATCCACNTGTGGTTNAAAGTGCTAGNAAACTTGATCAAATTACTTATGACGAAATGTTGGANATGGCAGGTCTTGGTGCTAAGGTACTACACTCTCGGTGTGTTGAGTTGGCAAAAAAATTTCAAGTACCTCTCTCTGTTAGATCAAGTTTTCATAAGGNAGAAGGNACGATCGTNATCAAGGAGAATAAAATTATGGAAGAGGTAGTTGTTAGCGGAGTCACTTCAGATAAGGATCAAGCGAAAGTTTCCTTGATTGGCTTGCCTGATACTCCCGGAGTNGCTGCTGAAATTTTTCAGTCACTTGCTGACGCGNGTATCAATATTGATATGATTATTCAGAATGCAAGTCAGGATGGAACTGCTGATCTTTCGTTTACTACTGCTGAGANGGACCTGAATAAAACTATTGAGATTGTNTCAGNGATCAAGNNNAAAACAGGTTTTAATAGTNTGAATAAGGACTGTAATATTGCAAAAGTATCAGTTATCGGNATTGGTATGAANAGTCATGTGGGTATTGCCTCAAANACTTTTCGTGCCTTGGCTGATGCAGGAATTAATATNCAAATGATTAGCACATCNGAGATAAAAATATCTTGCGTAATTAAAGANGATCAGACAGAGNGCGCAGTGCAAGTTATCCATGACGTTTTTGAATTAGGACATATTGATAACAATGCTTAAGTTTTCAATTAATCAAATTCAAAATGGAGAATCCAAGCCTTACCAGTTTGGAGTAAATGCTACGGAAGTTGGATTTGTTCCTGAGGATTTTTTGGATCATATGTTAGTGTTTACTTCACCCNTTGAAGTAGAGGTNGAGATCTCGCGAATGCAGAAAAGTGTTAGCGTTATTGGAAACATTNGCGTGGACATNGAAGTTGAATGTAGGCGTTGTGGTGANCCCTTTCGGATGGGAATTGCAGCTGACCTTGANGTAAAGTTTTTTCCTGAAAAGGAAATTGGAAAAATCGACCCNTTTTTGGAGACCTATGGCGAACGTTATTATGTTGGTAATGAAATAGATTTAGCANAAGATATACATCAANCGATTCTGCTGGAAATNCCTAATTGGCCCGTTTCTGATGAACCTTGTGATTTGCAAGGTTTGAGCGCAAAAACACTCCTAGTGGGGAACACAGAAGAAATAGAATCTCCGTTTGCAAAGCTTGCAACACTGAGTCTAAGGGATTAACCTAAATTGGAGAAAGGATAAACTAAAATGGCACACCCTAANCGAAGAAAATCATATTCAAAGAANATGATGGGCAGAAGCCACTATGCCTTAAAACAAAAGTCCNTCGCTGAATGCACAAATTGTGGCGAAATTGCCCGCCCNCATCATGCCTGCCAGTCTTGCGNTTATTACAATGGACGACAGATTATAAAACAAAAGGTAGATGGAGACGCTGAATAACTGAAGGANGTNAACATGAGATCATCNGCGCTTATTGGAACTGGTTCATATCTACCAGATAAGATCCTAACTAACTTCGATCTTGAAAAAATGGTAGATACNAGTAACGAGTGGATACTGAAAATGACNGGCATTTCTGAAAGACGTATTGCTGATGANAAAATGGCAACATCCGATTTGGGCATCCGTGCAGCACGNCNAGCAATAAAAAGCGCCGATATNGATCCACTTGAAATCGATATGATTATCGTTAGCACCGCGACACCTGATTCTGCATTTCCATCAACNGCATGTTCCGTCCAAAATGGAATTGGGGCTAAAAAGGCATCTAGCTTTGANCTCTCNGCTGCATGTTCAGGCTTNGTTTATGGGCTTGATCTTGCCGATGGNATGATCAAAAGTTCGCGCTATGATACTATATTGGTCATTGGTGCTGAGATCTTCAGCNGGATTGTCAACTGGGAGGACAGATCAACCTGTGTTCTNTTTGGTGATGCAGCTGGAGCTGCTATNATACAGGTATCGGAAGAACCAGGCATTNTTGCTTCATATTGTGGNGCGGATGGTGCNTACGCAGATGCTAATTTACTTGGTATCCCAGCAGGGGGNTCTCGTATNCCAGCAAACNCTGNAACCATAGACCAAAAACTGCATACCGTCAAAATGAGAGGACAAGANNTTTTTAAGCTCGCNGTGCGTATTATGCCGGAAGCAGCTCAAAAAACTTTGGATNCTGCAGGTGTTTCTATTGATCAAATCGATTTGGTTATTCCACATCAGGCAAACAGCCGGATTATTGAAGCTGTTNTTGACCGGATTGGAATAGATCCTGAGAAAATGTATGTTAACGTTAATCAATATGGTAATACTTCTGCAGCCTCGGTGATCGTTGCGCTTGATGAAGCTATCNGTGAGGGGCANGCAAAAGTTGGGGACNTAATTCTTCTTACTGTATTCGGTGCTGGACTGACTTGGGGAAGCNCACTGATTCGGNTATGANANANCTGGCTTTTGTTTTTCCAGGGCANGGAGCNCAAAAAGTTGGGATGGGGTTTGATCTCTCNTCCAACTTTGCAGAAGCCAATGCCGTTTTTGAAGAAGCAAATTCGATACTTAATTGGGATTTGAGCAACTTATGCTTCAACGGCCCAATTGAGGATTTAACACGAACTGAAAACACACAATTGGCGATTCTANCGTGTAGCGTTGCTTCGTTACGAGTTGTGCAAAGTTTTGGNNTATCGGCAAAAATAGTAGNTGGGCATAGCNTGGGAGAATATGCTGCNCTGATCGCTGCGGAGGTTGTGGATTTTGATTCTGCTTTGAGATTGGTTCAATTCCGNTCCAAATTTATGGCAGAATCTGCNGCTCAGACTTCTGGTGGAATGGTAGCANTTATTGGACTTGAGGATAANAAGATNNAGANAATTTGNGANCAAATAGATGGTGTTATCAGTATTGCAAATTTNAATTCTCCTGGACAATGTATTGTCTCTGGAGAAANGATATTACTTGANAAGTCGATTCCGCTAGCGAAGTCTGCTGGTGCCAAACGGGTAATTCCATTACCTGTCAGTGGGGCGTTTCACTCTGATTTGATGATGTCGGCACAAAAACAATTCGGATCTGTNATCNGCGACTATGTATTTGATGAACCCAAGATAGATTTTGTTGCCAATGTAACAGGTGACTTCGCCAAAACTGGTGAGAAGATTAAAAAACTGCTTGTACAACAAATCACTAATCCTGTTCTATGGGAGAAGTCNGTTCAGCTTATGAAGGGAGATGNAATATCTCATTTTATTGAATTGGGACCAGGATCCGTCTTATCTGGTCTTNTNCNTCGAATTGGAAATGACAGTATTTGCTTTAATGTCGAAGATATGAAAAGTCTNGANCGAACTCTTAATGGAACTAATACCNCATGAGCCTNGAAGNAAANGTTGCTATCATTACTGGGGGATCCCGTGGTATNGGTAAAGCNATTGCCCATTCTTTTTGNCAGGCNGGTGCACACATTATGATCTGTTCACGTTCAACAGANTCAGTAAATCAANCAGCAGACGCTTTGGTCAGCCANGGATACAGNGCACTTGCAATTCAAGCAGATGTCTCAAGTANGACTGATGTAGAAACNCTTGTCGAAAAAACACTTTCGGAATTTGGAANAATTGATATTCTTATCAATAATGCGGGTATTACNCGTGATACATTACTGATGCGAATGAAAGATGANGATTGGGAAGCAGTNATACANACTAATTTGACTGGCGCTGCCTATTGCACCCGAGAGGTAATTCGCCCGATGATNCGNCAAAAGNNAGGGTGTATCATCAATATATCTTCCATTGTTGGGATCGTTGGTAANGCTGGTCAAGCAAACTACGCTGCTGCCAAGGCAGGAATGGTTGGTTTGACGAAATCGGTNGCCAAAGAAGTGGCTAATCGTGGAATTAGAGTTAACGCAATNGCACCAGGTTTTATCACNACTGATATGACAGCAGAATTTTCTGAAGAAAATCGTCAAAAAATACTTGACCTCATTCCTATGAGATCGTTCGGTTCCGTGGAGGATGTTGCTGAAGTTTCNAAATTTCTTGCATCTTCCTCCGCTCAATATATTACAGGACAAGTTATACANGTTGATGGAGGGATGNGAATGTAAGATTTGTTCACCCTGAAATATTCGATTCTTTGNCATATTCACAAAAAACTGAGACTTNGGTTCTCAATAAATTAANAATNATCAAACAAAATATTTGGAGCGAGATATGGCAGTTGATAAAGCAAAAGTTATTGAATTAATTGTNGAACAACTAGATGCTGANAGCGANANCATTTCGGATGATGATTCGTTTATGGATGANCTGGGAGCNGATTCTCTGGATACAGTCGAATTANTTATGGNCTTNGAAGAAGAATTCGNCATTGAAATCCCAGATGAAGANGCTGAGAANATNAGAACGGTTGGTGANGTTCTCAAATATTTGGAAGATAAATTGTAAAGNGTTTCTAACCTNNGCTTGATGAACATNCCTAAAACAATCCTAGGGCTAATTGGTACTCAACTATAAGGGGAAAAACTTGAAGCGAGTTGTTGTTACTGGTATAGGCGCGATTACTCCTATTGGAAATTCCAAAGACGATTTTTGGNACGGGGTTTTGTCTGGCAAAAATGGCATCGATTATGTTACGCGTTTTGATACAACTGAATTCCGATCTCAAATAGGTGGGGAAGTAAANGGATTTGATGGTGAAAAGTTTATCTCACGTAAGGAAGCATCTCGACTNCCATTGTTCATTCANTACGCAATTGCAGGCGCTGTCATGGCTCGTGANGATGCTGATATTAATCTAGATANTATAGACCCCTACAGAGTTGGTGTTGGTATNGGNTCTGGTATTGGTGGNATCTGTGTGATGGAGGAAAATGCCCGTGCGCTCNCNCTGAAAGGACCTAAACGAGTAAGTCCATTTTTTGTCCCNCACGAAATTATTAATATGGCTTCCGGACGTGTATCGATGTTAATGAACGCCAAAGGGCCAAACTTTGCTTCAGTAACGGCTTGTGCTACATCAAACAACGCAATTGGTGAAGCATATAGACTTATCCAACAAAGTCATGCCGACGTTATGTTTACAGGTGGTACTGAAGCCGCAATTACGCCNCTTGGTTATGCTGGATTTGACTCNATGCGAGCCATGTCAACTCGAAATGATGATCCCAAACACGCTAGTCGACCTTTTGATAAAGAACGTGATGGGTTTGTTATGGGGGAAGGATCAGGTATTATTATCTTGGAATCGCTGGAGCACGCACAAAAGCGAAACGCCAATATTTATGTTGAAATTGTGGGCTGCGGTATGACGGCTGATGCTTATGACATGGTGCANCCTCGTAACGATGGTGAAGGAGCCTCCAAAGCAATGGAGTTCGCGTTGGAGGGGGCAAAGTTAAACCCGCAGGATGTTGATTATATTAACACTCATGGAACTTCGACACCGGCTGGCGACTCGGCCGAGACGTCAGCGATTAAAATGCTATTTGATGATTATGCTTACCGTATCCCGGTAAGTTCGACTAAATCAATGACGGGACATTTACTCGGAGCCGCAGGCGCCATTGAGCTCATTGCTTGCATTGGCGCAATAGAACATAGCTCTCTTCCTCCAACAATCAATCTGGAAAACCCAGATCCAGAATGCGACTTAGACTATGTTCCCAATGAAGGTCGTTTTGCAGAACTCAACGTTGTGCTATCCAACTCATTTGGATTTGGAGGTCATAATACTTCCATCGTTTTGAAAAAGTATGGTGGAACCTAACCACGAACTTGTTTATATCGGTTTAGGATCAAATGTTGGTGATCGAAGATTTTATATCGATCGAGCCCTAGATCTACTAGCGGAAACGGTAGCTATCCGAGCGGTATCGTCGATCTATGAAACTGATCCTGTTGGTTATAAAATTCAAGCTCCATTTCTGAATGGTGTTGCCGAAGTTGAGACGTTGATTCCCCCACATGACCTGTTTAGAAGGTTACAGGAAATAGAGATAGAGGTTGGTCGTCAGCTACGTTTCCGTTGGGGACCACGTGAAATTGATTTGGATATCCTCATGTATGGCAACCGAATCATCGATACTCCCAATTTGACTATCCCTCACCCAGAAATGCATCGACGCGACTTTGTATTGATCCCTTTGTGTGAAATAGCAAACAATCTTGTTCACCCAATTCTACAAAAAGAAATTCAAGATTTCAAATGCTCAGAGCCTATACAAATTAGGCGTTTCAAGTAATTCTAGGCGAGTAGATCCATTTCTATTTTAATAACACCATCTGCTTCACTTGACTACGCTCATTTGCTTCTAGCCGATAGAAATAGATTCCACTTGATAGCAAATTCCCATTTGTATCTCTCCCATTCCAGAATGCGGCACCACCCGGTGTGACATAAAGTCCCGGTTCTCTGATCCCTAAATAGATTTGGGTAACTACGGTGCCATCTGTTTGATAAATCGTAATATTTGCGCTAGATCGACGATTAATGTAGTAAGGAATCCATGTCTCTGGATTGAATGGGTTTGGGTAATTTTGGAAAATCATTGACTCGGCTTGTTTGATCTGACCAAGGAAGACAGGGCTACTTTTTTTCAGCTTAACCTTGTTTGGATTGGTGTTGGTAATACGATAAATGGCATTACCATAATCGTCGGAAACCAACATGGCTCCATCTGGCATAATGAGTAAATCAACTGGGCGTCCCCACCTGCTGCCATCTTCCTTCAGCCATCCATCAGCGAAAACTTCATAAGAGACCGCCTTCCCTTCCTCCAACCGAACGAGTGTAATTCGGTATCCAATTGGAACAGTACGATTCCACGAGCCGTGTTCGGCAATAAAAATCTGGTCCGTATATTCTGTAGGAAACATTGTTCCATTGTAAAAACGCATGCCGAGAGCTGCAACGTGAGGCCCCAATTCTATCGCGGGAGTTACCATATTATTGATATCTCTTTTTTTGCCAAAATCAGGATCCAATATGTTTTTTCCGTGGAGATAGGGAAATCCGAAATGCAACCCTTCTTGGGGAGCATGATTCAATTCATCAGGAGGAATGTCATCACCCAGCATATCTCGTCCGTTGTCAGTAAACCATAGCTCTTTTGTTTTAGGATGCCAATCAAAACCAACTGTGTTTCGTACACCGTGAGCAAAAATCTCGAGTTCCGATCCATCTGGTTGCATCCGCATAATTGAAGCNTAACGTTGGTCCTTCCGTTCACATACGTTACANGGGGCACCAACTGGTACATATAATCGATTATCAGGGCCAAATCGAATGAATTTCCAACCATGNTGAGGNTCCGNNGGAAATTCATCATTCACTACGACGGGATCAGGCGGATTTCGCAGGCGATTTTCTATNTCATCATATCTTAGAATCCGATTGAGCTCAGCAACATAAAGGCTACCGNTCCTNAAGGCAACACCNTTCGGCATATTNAAATTACGAGCAANGACGATAACCTCATCAGCTTNGTAGTCTCGATTAGTATCTGGAATTGCATACACATTTCCAGTTTGGCGTGTNCCAACAAATAAAGTACCATTTGGACTTAATNCCATNGANCGAGCATTATTCACATTCTCTGCGTAAATATTAATTTCGAAGCCATCAGGTAAATTAACTAAATCAATTGGGAGGTTAGCAGAATCACTAAAACAGATAAGGAACGACAAGGATAATACAAAGAGTAGTAGTAACAAAAACTTATGAGTAATTGTGTACATATTCAGTTTAACCATACAAATTATCAAGGTTACAGGCTGCAAGTTCAATCAGAAAACCCGCTATCTTCTCAGTTAAAACGCGNAGGTATACTTCACCTTTTTCTGCTTTCGATTTTTCTGGATTACCGATACCAGTATCAACTGTTGCTNTGCTCCACTCTCGCTGAGCCCACACCCAACCTTGTCGTAGACCTTCAGGTTTGAAGCGNCTCTCTGCACCCTTTCCTGCCTCAGATAAAGGNTGTACCAAGTGAGGCGCAACAAACAGCATGTTGCTTGTCTCCATTTCTCCAGCATGATCTCCTGGTTCATCNAAAAAATCGTCNGTATTNATAACNTGATACCAACTTAATGTACTGATCAGCATATGAGGATAGTTAGGTTGAATCTCACGGATCATCTGTTTAAAATCGTTTCCCCCATGTCCATTCATGACAACCATTTTAGATATACCNTGGTGAGAAAGAGAATTGACGATGTCACGCAGTACTGCTGCTTGTGTACTGGGATTCATATTAATATCAAGCTTAATGTCAAGTTGCCCCGTATTAACACCGAATGGAACAGTTGGTAGAACTATGACCTTCGACTTTTTCTCCCACGCGAGCCTCGCTGACTCTGCTGCTATATAGTCACATTGGATTACGTCGGTTGAATACGGGAGGTGATAGTTGTGGGCTTCCGTCGCTCCCCAAGGAAGTAGGGCAACTTCATAATCGTTGTCTTTTGCTGTTTTCCAAGTGGTCTCTGCTAATATGTATGGCCGATTGGACATCTTTACTCCTAACTTCGTCTTTGAAAATCGATTACTTCAGTTACAAATCTATAGTTGAATCTAGACCTGTTTTCTTACTGTAGTTAATTATTGATTATACTGATCCTTTAGTATAATATGCTAAGATTCAAGAACCCTATTATATACGGATTAGTGTTACTAGATCAAGCGCCAGTGAAATCAACTCAAACCCGTACTAAAGGGAGCAAATGATCAACTATCTCTGCCATGTGTGCGATAAGACCTTCCGGGTAGATGCCATTCGCTATAAATGTGAATGTGGTAGTCCACTCAACCTGACACAATCAGAGATGTGTTTTCCTATTGAAGAAATCGCGAGTCGAGATAATAATCTGTGGCGTTATCGTGAAGCGCTTCCAATTGCTAGCGAGGCTTCAATTGTTTCGCTCAATGAAGGAATGACACCACTCGTTTCAACCAGTTCATCCGTGTGCGACCATCGATTAAAATTGGATTTCGTTTTTCCAACAGGGTCTTATAAAGACCGAGGAGCATCCATTCTGCTGTCAAAAGCGCGTGAAGCAGGGATTCGTGAGGTCGTCGAAGATTCATCAGGAAACGCTGGTGCTGCAATTGCAGCCTATAGTGCCAAAGCAGGTATCGATTGCACTATTTACTGTCCATCCACTACGTCATCAGGAAAATTGACCCAGATTTCAATGTACGGAGCGAAATTAAAGCTGATCGAGGGTAGCCGTGCTCATACAACACAAGCGGTGCTTCAAGCAACTGGAACTACCTTTTATGCCTCTCATAACTGGAATCCATTTTTCTTGGAAGGAACGAAGACACTTGCCTTTGAGATTGCAGAACAGCTTGGCTGGAAAGCCCCAGATGGCGTTATCTGCCCTGTCGGTTTTGGCAGTATTTACCTAGGATTGTATATTGGCTTCAAACAACTCCATGACCAAAGGGTAATTACAAAGATTCCTCGTTTGCTTGGTGTTCAGTCTGTAGCATGTTGTCCTATCTATCAAGCTTACCGCGACAACCAACCACAGATAGAAAAAATGGCACTGGAGTATAATACTTTGGCTGAGGGTATCATCTCAGAACTTCCCGTCCGTTCTCAGATGATTATGGAAGCGATAAATTCAACTGATGGAGCATTCACAGTTGTAAGTGAAGAGGATATTGAGGATGGGATCAAAATCCTAGCAAGACAAGGTATATACGTAGAACCTACTTCAGCTGTTGTCGTCAAGGCATTCGATCATTTTGTTCAAACTGAAGTTATTCGTTACGATGACTTAATCGTTTCGGTTTTAACGGGATCGGGACTTAAAGCTACAGATAAATTAACTAAAATGCTTTCAATGTGAAAGATGATATGGATATCGGTAGCACAAACTTGATTCGTATTCACAATAATTATAATTATTAGCCTTTCTAAATCGAAGTACCAAAGGACAATTTCATGAAATTTTGTTGGCCAGTTATCTTATTATGTTCGCAGATGTTTTCAATGTCGACGATGGTATCCATTGGAGGCCCTTTGCATGATTATGTCAACCGCCCCGAACCAAAGTTTAGTTGGGAGCAAACAAGTGGCCAAATAGATCATAATTTGGGTACGGTTTATTCTTTAAAACTAACTTCTCAGGAATGGAAGGGTATCGTGTGGCGGCATAATCTGCAAGTTTTCGTGCCATCAGAATTAATTTATCCTAGCAGTATGCTATTATTCGTTAATGGGGGATCAAACGATAGCCAACCCGATAAGGAAGATATGAAATTGGGATTAAAGTTAGCAAATTTATCTGGATCTGCTTGTGCGGTGTTGTCACAAGTACCAAATCAGCCGCTCTACGATGGGAAACGTGAGGATGACCTGATTGCTCATACTTTTGAAAAGTATCTTGAATTGGGAGATGCAACTTGGCTGCTGCTCCTGCCGATGGTTAACAGTGCAATTAAGGCAATGGATACTGCGCAAATATTTATGGATCAAACCTTGCAGATAACAGTCAAAGATTTTGTTATCACGGGTGCNTCAAAGCGTGGTTGGACAAGTTGGCTAACTGCCGCTGTCGACCCCCGAATTAAAGCAACAATGCCGATTGTCATCGATACTCTAAATATACCGGATCAGATGGAGTATCAGCTGGAAGTATGGGGGAGTTACAGTGAGGAAATAGGTGATTATACCATCCGGGGAATTCAAGATCACCTAGGTACGGAAGTGGGGCAGAATCTTATATCTATCATTGATCCTTACAGTTATCGTGAGCAGTTAACGATGCCTAAACTGTCAGTAATTGGGACAAATGACAACTACTGGGTTCTAGATGCGTTGAATCTTTACTGGGATGGATTGCCAGTTCCCAAGTATGTACTTTATGTTCCCAATTCTGGGCATAGCTTAGAGGATCGTGAGCGCACGATATCTGGACTGACTGGCTTCTATCGCTTTGTCGTTTCAGACGGAGATCTACCCAGCATAACGTGGAAACACTCACAGGAAAATGACAGATTGCAACTCCATTATGAATCTGACCAAAAACCTGTAGATGCTAGATTGTGGTTTGCGGCTTCGGTGAATCGAGATTTTCGGGACGCGACTTGGCTATCAGTACCTGCGAGATTATTAGATAGTGGGGGCTTTTTTGGAGAGTTGATTCTATCGTCGACACATTACGTTGCAGTTTTAGGAGAACTAACTTTTATGATTGATGGTCAACCTTGTCCTCTTTCCACACAGGTTAATATAGGAAACCCATTAGTTCAGCAATAAAAACGAGGTAATAACAAAAGGCCAAATCCATGTTGCAGGATTTGGCCTTTTTGTCTTTGCTCGGATTGTATTTAATACATACCACCACCCATACCACCCATACCNCCGCCGCCACCTGGTGGTGGTCCTGCAGGCATTGGAGGGGCTTCCTCCGGAATGTCTGCAACTAAGGCTTCCGTGGTTATCATCAAACTAGAAATACTTGACGCATTCTGTAAGGCTACACGAACTACCTTGGTCGGATCTATTACTCCCGCCTGGAACATATCACCAAACTCATCTCTCAAGGCATCATAACCTATATTTCCGCCTTCTTCCTTGACTCTGGCTACTATAACTGAATCTTCCTGACCCGCATTCTTGGCTATCTGACGTAACGGCTCTTCTACCGAACGACGGACAATATCCGCACCAACCTGTTCTGAAGGATCATCAGAATCCAAAGTCTCAAGAGCCGAAATAGTTCGTACCAAGGCTACGCCTCCTCCCGGCACAATCCCTTCTTCAACTGCCGCTCGCGTCGCATGCATGGCGTCTTCTACACGGGCTTTCTTCTCTTTCATTTCTACTTCTGTGGCCGCTCCTACATTAATCACTGCCACTCCACCCG
>PBXZ01000119.1:0-21046 GCA_002729415.1 Candidatus Poribacteria bacterium
ATCTCAAAAGCGTTTACCTGTGCTCAAAAACCGTATTACCACCAATGTTTGAACAGCGGTTCGGACAGATTATAAATATTTTGTCAATCGCATCCAAGGTCGCTTTCCAATTTTCCAGTGCTTATTGTGCGGCAAAAGCGGCAGCTTTAGCTTTTACAAAAGTTCTCCGGAATGAAATTCGAGAACGTGGCATACGAGTGACTGCAGTGTTGCCGGGATCAATTAATTCCCCCTTCTGGGCTGGTATGGAACATCATCCAGACTTTGATTTAATGCTAACCCCGGAACACATTGCACAGACAATCGTTGACATCGTAAAATCACCAGACGATATGACAATTGAGGAAGTGACCGTCACACCACCACTTGGGATCTTATAGGATTGATCAAATGTTGCTGTGGAGCAGATTACCGGACTTTTGGCGAATCATAACTTTTTGGATTGATCTGCTATTTACTGTCTCTACTGTGATGATCAACTGATTCGTTTCAATTTGTGTGCCCTTCTCTGGAATTGTTCCGGTTTGGCTAAGTATGTAACCAGCAATTGTCTCATAATTACCACTTGGGATTTTCAATCCGAGAAAGAGTTCATTCATCGTCTTAATTTCCGTTCTGCCTTCACATTCCAGTGTCTTCGAGTCAATCTGCTGAATATTCAAGTCCGTATCGCGCTCATCGGCAAACTCTCCAACGATTTCTTCAATTAGATCCTCTACCGTAATCAAGCCGATGATTCCACCGTACTCGTCTACTACAAAAACCATTGTATTACGACTTTTCTGTAGTTCTTTGAGTAAGATACTGATGCTTTTGGACTCCGGAACAAACCGTATATCGCGGCGAACAAGAGACCTAACAGTTTGAGTGTCACCTTCGGAATAAATTACATCGAGTAGATTAACAATACCGACGATATTGTCGATTCGACCATCATAAACCGGGACACGTGAAAATCCTGACTCTGATGCGATGTTCATGAAAGTTTCGATATCAGTATTTTGTGGAACCGCAACTATTTTCACAAATGGTACCATCATCCGTTCAACAGTTTTTTGCTGTAGATCAAGGACACTATGGATCATACGCCTTTGGTTCCGCTCAATTAAGCCAGATTGTTCGCCCATGGTTGCCAACAAGCGCAATTCGTCACGCTGGATATCTTTTGATTCTTGATGATGATTATTAACAACACTTCTCATAAAGATATTTGTAATACAGGTTACTCCCATTACAACTAGACTTAGGATTGCTTCTGACAATCGGAGGAAATATGCATAGCGTAATGCTAATTTATCTGCTTTCGCGCGAAATATTGTCTTCGGAAGAATCTCCGCAAAGATCAAGACCAAAAGTGTTGTAATTAGCGTTGCGATAAGAGCATCATTTAACGGGAGTTTTCCGATTATCTTGCCAATTGATGTGAACCTTCCTAAGATCGCGATGACCAACAGCAACCCAATTTCGGTTGTGATAACATGCATCAAATTCGTTCCAACGAGAGTCATACCCAACATTTTTTCCGGTGAATCAATCAGACGTTTTATCAACTTAGCACGTTTATTACCACTTTCAGCTAGTTGATTAATTTTGACTTTATTGACGGAAACCAGTGCAGTTTCGGAACCAGCGTAGAAAGCAGTTAAGACGAGGAAAATCACCAGTGCAACACTCAGCAGAACAATTGTTCTTAAATCTGTTGGTAGCGATGAACCATGATGCGAAGGACTTGCTCCCATTAAGAAAAAACAAAGAATTAGAACAATAAAAACCTGCGGGGATCTTGATACCATTAGTTATCCTCTTCAGGAGGCAGTTTCATAATTACCGCACTTATCTGATTCGCATTGATAGCTGCAACTTCAAATTCGATACCATTCTCGTTTGGAATTTTCTCGCCAACCAAAGGAATACGTCCAAAGAGATCGAAAGCGTAGCCACCGATGGTATCTGCAGCTGACTCGTCAATTCCAAGATGGAACTGTTCGTTGAGTTGTCGGATACTGACACGCCCAGAAACCTCGAACAACGAAGCGTCACTTGTAGAACGAATGATTTTTGGCAAATCGGTGTCAACATCGTGCTCGTCAATAATATCACCAATAATTTCTTCAATAATATCTTCTACAGTCACCAAACCAGAAATGCCACCATATTCGTCTAGTAAGATCGCCATTTTGGTTTTTTCCTTCGTTAAATCTCGGAGTAGATCGGCGTTGTTTTTCGTTTCTGGGGTAAAAAATGGTGGGCGAATTAGAGTATTTGAAGCACTCGTTTCAGAGGATTGATATTTGGTCAGAAAATCCCCTACAGTCATGTCACAAATTTCATTTCGTGGCCAAGCGGGTAAATCTTTTATGTAAAAGATGCCACAGACTTCGTCAATGCTTTTTCGGTAAACTGGAATACGAGAAACACCAATCGTTTGTGCAGTATTAATTAGATCTTGGATTGTAGAATCAGTATCCATGGCGATCATCTCAGTTCGTGGCACCATGATTTCCCTAGATTCAATACTTTGCATTTCTAGAATATTTTTCAGTATGCTTTGTTCATCCAGTTGGAATCCACTGTATGGATCTTTATCACTTACAATTGCTTTAAAGTCGTCAGTGGTCATTCGTTCCTCTTGAGAAATATCTCCTCCGCCAAAGAGCAACAGTAGTGGATTTGTAATTCCCCTGAGAACAACACGACCCGGAGAGATAAGGACTGAAAAGATCCAAAGTGGGCGGGCGGTGATTTTCGAAAAACCTTCAGCATACTTAATAGCGTATGTTTTGGGACTAATTTCGCCGATAACCAGCAACAAGGTTGTAATCGTAATAGTGGCGATAATAACCTTCAGCTTGGAAGGCTTAGGACCAATGATAGCATAAGCGGTGAAGGCCTGAAAGGCAGTATTGACAAAAGTGTTACCAAGGAGAATTGTAATAAAGAGTCGGCGCGGATTTTCGACGAAACTGACAATAGCAGTACTACTCTTCCCGCGTTGACGACGAAGACGCTCAATCTGTACTTTACTAAGTGCACAAAGCGCAGTTTCGGAACCAGAAAAAAAAGCAGATAGTAATAGTAGCAGCCCCAATCCAATCAGGAGGGGCAATAGTTGTCCAATCTGTTCCATTAGGGTAGGCAATATACTGCGTAATATATTACAATATCGTAATCTCCCACAGCAACTACTCAAATTCTAGCATATATGTAATCATGCAGCAATGGGAAACAACAGTTTTCACAAAGGAGGATAACTCATGACAAAACTCAAGCAAATGCAAAAGATTGAGCATAGTGGTGTTGTGGCTATTATTCGAGCCAGCAATCCATCTCTGTTAATAGAGGTTGTCGATGCTATAAAGGCCGGTGGTATTGACGTAATTGAAATCACTATGACCACACCAAATGCGCTTGGCGTTCTTGAGGAAGCCGTAACAAAATTTGGTGATGGAATATTATTTGGTGTTGGATCGGTTCTGGATGCTGAAACAGCGAGGATCTCTATTCTGTCAGGTGCAGAGTTTATAGTCAGTCCTGTAACAAAACCAGATGTTATCGAAACTTGTAATCGTTACGGAAAGGTAGTAATGCCAGGTGCTTTCACTCCAACAGAAATCTTAACAGCCTGGGAAATGGGTGCCGATTACGTCAAAGTTTTCCCTTCAAGCATTGTAGGAGCACGTCATATCAAGGAAATAAAGGCTCCACTGCCACAAATACAGCTGGTTCCAACAGGTGGGATTACGATAGATAACGCGGGAGAATTCATCGCTGCGGGTTCTTCTGCACTAGGAGTTGGCAGTGGTCTTATAAATCAAGAAATTATTACCGAAAGGAAGTTTGAAACTCTAACGCAAAATGCTAGTCGCTTAATTCAGGTTGTTCAGGAAGCAAGGAACCTTGAATAATCATCAAATTTTGAGGTTCTCAGGATTTCCTTGTAGAGCTACTCACTACCCTTCATCCCCGAAATGCCACTGAGATGTCTCACTATGATTTATGAATTAACTTGATTAGCATGCTACCTTATAAGATTCCAACAAACAATTCTAAATTAAACAGAAAATTATTCATTATCCCAACCCATCTCAAATACAGGCTACCTCCACAATAATCTAAGCCCAGACACCGGAAAACGAATAAAACACTTTGTTATCTGTGTTTGAAAAAAGGTCGTTAGAAAAATCTACCGATACTGCTTCTCAAATGCGCTTATTTGTTACAGTCACTCAATTCAGTCAGCGGCTTTAAATCTCCCATACCACATAAAAAACCCCGCTCAAAATGTATTAATACACTATTTGCCGTTTATCTTATAAACTCGGGTTGCTGTATCATGAAACAATGCTGAACGTTCAGTCTCAGACATACTTCCTGTCCAGCTTAGAAACTTACTGTACAGTGTTTCAATACTGATTCCTTGTACCATTTCCACAGGATAGTTACTCGCAAACATGCAACGATCAACACCAAACAGATCAATTACCTCATAAACCATATTTTTGATCTTGGCTTCTTCTATCTCATTGTGATGATAATTGTTCCGTGCAAACCACAGCATCGACAACTTCACATATACATTTGGGACGGAAGCCAACGCTCTCATCCCATTTCTCCATATTTGATCATGCGCCTCATCTTCACCATCGTGCATTAAGCCTAAATGATTAAGAATAACCTGCGTTTGTGGATACTTGTTAAACACAATAGCGGAATCTTCCAACTGATGCGGATTGCATTGCAAATCGAAAGACAGACCTTTTTCTCCAAGTAGCGAAATTCCTTCTTGAAAAATACTGCTTTGCAAGAAGTCACCATGTTCAACTTGCGGCCATGTAAGATCAGGATCATCAGGATGATGGTTTAAAATCATGCGCACTCCCCGAAATCGTCCTTCTGCGGCTTCTTGATGCTTCACCAACATTCGCTCGCTTTCTGCAGTATCACGCGCAAGATGCACATATCCCACAATGCCAAAAGGAAAACTTGCTTCGCTTGGTGACAACTGGTTACATAACCACGTTGTTTCTTCAACGGTCTCCAAAGGGAAACCACCCAACATCTGTCCAACTACGGTTTCAACGTGTACACCAGATGTAAGATTTAAAGGCACAGGCAAATTCCTCATATCGCGAGCATAATCTCCTACCTCGTAAACGGGCAAACTTTTATTCACTCCTTCACCCAGATTGGGGTTCGGACGCTCGTGAATGTTCCATAAATGAAAATGCGGATCACAGACCTTCATGCCAATACTCCATTGTAACATATCAAAAATTCACTCCAAGCTGAACTTTTATCCATACGCCATTTCAGGATGTTTACCAAGTACCCGTAATAGACGTTCATCTGCCCCTTCAAGTACATAGTCTGGCATATGATAATTGAGATAAGGCCAGAACCTTTGGGCCACGAAGCGTTGTCCGTAAACTTGGTGAAAAAGATAACGCACCCGATCCGAGGTATTGGGTGCACCTCTATGCCATGTTTGACTACTGAGCAAGTAGAGGTCTCCTGCTTTCATCAACAATGATTTGGGGCCCCGCCCATCGAAGGTTGGGTTTTCCGGATCGTTTGGCTGTCTTCCAGCATAATGGCTGCCAGGAACAAATTGGCTGGGACCATATTGGTCTTCGTCTTGGTCTGTTAGAGCAATCTGGAAGGACATTCGGAAGACAGGCATGCGAAGCCGACGATCATGGTACTTGATTCCATCATCGGTGATTGGAAATTCTAGGCTGTCATCTATATGGAAGCGGTTGATGCCGAAATCCTTCCGATTCAGAATACATCCTTGGGCCATGCAATGACATTGTGGTCCCAAGACAGCTTCCGCAATGGAGATTATAGGCTCTCGCACGAGCAGATCGCGAAACATCCTGTCACATTCGAAAAGCCGGTGTACGACAATAGGCGCTTTATCGTGATCGTTCCGTGGTTGGTTAACTTTGACATTGCGCATTTCAGCGAAATACGGTTCGTCAAAGATCTGGTCCACACGTTTACATATCTTTTGGCACTCCTCCCGAAGCAGAACGTTGCGAATGACGGTGGCCCCATTTTTGTAAAAATCGTCAAGAATCGGAGTCAATTCTTCTTCAGTGAATGGTTCATATAGCGCCATAGGATTTCCTTGGATGAGATGGCAGGATTCAAAATAGCATTTTCGTTAAGCTAGTTGCTCTAACTATGTTACGGTAATTGATAACAACAGATTGGATGTATCCAACTATTCCGAACAGCACAACGCTACACACATTCCTAGTTCACTTCGCCCACAGCTTAGACTAGGAACCACTTATTGTCTAGCCTCCATTCGCAAAACCATGCAAATCATACCAAGTGTAGCAATTCTAGTCAACAGCCTTTGCAAATAGTATTTTCTAACAACACGTGTTGCATTCACACACCATTACAACGATGAAATATTGCGAACTAGATAAGGAAATTAAGCAGTGATAGAGAGACATCTCGCTGACCCAAAACGAAGGATACCTTCTTTGCAACGACAAAAATCTCAGGTTAGAATTGCACTTGTTTGGGCTATCCTGTATGATACACTCGCACCTCAAATAACATTAAATATCAATAAACTCTGCCCCTAATACTGACGAGTCTAGTGGAGACCAAACCATGACAGCCATAGAGTCGAATGTAAAAACTAGCTTAGAAATGCAACATACTTTTCAAGATCCCGCTGTTCCGATGATCGCGTTGCCAACCNNATTCACCTCTCACCGTGTTAATCGGGATCAACGCATGCCTNAAGGTGGTTCAATTGATTTAGCTAACTTAANGGGAGCAGGTTGTGTTCGNCATATTTGGATACTCTTTGGTCAAGAGGTTCGCCTTGAAATCAATGTAGATNNCGCGAAAAAATCTCAAGTGGATCTACCATTGANAGCCTTCTTCGGTATCATGCANNATTGGGANCCTTATTTCGTCGATAATGCNGCTTACACTGTGTTACCCAATCCGGAAGCCAAAGCTAAGGANCCATTGATTCCAGGTAACCCAGGATACAACCTTTTTTTGCCAATCCCATTTAGTGAATCCTGNCGAATCACCTTACATGTACCTCCGGGACACACAGCTGCAGCTATGGTCGATTGGCACCGGTACGATCAAGGAACGCCACTCACGCCCTATCGTTTGCACACTGAGCATCATCTATATCAACCTTCACCTCCACGGGGTGGCTTTGTTAAAATGGCGAACTTAGACGGTGAAGGCTTTNTTGCTGGAGTAGCGGTTGGTTATCTTCAACGTGACCATAGTGATATGGTTTTCCACACTGGAGGAATGACGATTTTGCTAGATGGAGAAACCAACCCNCATGCAATTCGTGGACACAATGTAGAAGACGATTTCGGCTATAGCTGGGGATTCAATAACTATCAATCCCGTTGGATCGGTTCACCCTATCATGTTAATCGAAGTCGAACCGATCAAGATGGCGTATTNTACCGTTTCTTTGGACCNGATCCTATTGCCTTTCGCCGTTCCCTNTCATTTCGTACAGGTAGCCGAGGAGACGACATGGAATCTGTTGTCTACTACTACCANGTNCCNGAGANTCTTGTTCAATCTAACNTAAATGAAATTGGCTCATCCAAACTTATTCCAGCAGAATGGCAAGTTACNGGACTATTCCCTCAGGCTAACAATTGGGATATTTTTCAACAGTCGGAATTTGTAGAGCNACTTCCNNCNGGAGCTTGGCCTGACCNGTTGGTTNTTGATAATCAAANTTTGTCCGTCACANTTTTGAAAAGCGANCATGCTTGGATTGATTTGCAGAANGTGTTTTTCGAGCGAGATCATACCGCTACGCCTCGGGCGATGATTGATCATTCAGCCTATGCTCGGACCAACGTAAAAAGCGACTCNAAAAGAGAAGCTTCTCTGCGTTTGGCAGTCGATGGATGGTGTTTAGTTTGGTTGAATAGTGAGAAAGTTGCCACTCTGCGTCATGAGAATGGATTAGAAACAGCCAGAATNCCCGTTCAACTGGAAAAAGGAAGCAATGAACTCCTGGTAAAGACCAATAATTCTAACATCCCTCCCAACAAACGACTTTGGGTAATCAATGCAGCCATAGAAGGCTAATGGCCATGAGATCAAAGGCTTTACCATGGAGACAATAAAAGCAAGAGGTACGGATGGATAATGTCTTCNTGAAATGGTGGAGATAGGCATTATCCCTTTNCTAATGCTAGCCAAAAATTATAGCCGNCTGGAGNTTGAATGAAAGNGTACNACCCAACAATTTCTTTGCCTATGGCGCTTTGAATCACCNNTTGCGACACTTGGAGCCTAAGTTAGNGGGGTTGTAGTATGAGGCACNATCCCCCATGTCGATCGACAGCACAAGGTTTTGGTACTGGACNACACCATCTTGGAAATGGACTTATAGCAGTTATAATGAATTTAACTGTTGAAGTAAAATATTGTTCTCAAGCATAAGGAGCTGTATATATGTCTAACACCATTTTGCTTGGTTTTGGCCTTTTGGTGACGTGTAGTGGTCAATCTTCACCCAAAGTTTACGATATAGGATCGCGTCTGGAACCTTTTGTAGACGACTGGCTAATTGAAAAAATGGATGGGGTGCAATTACAGTTGCATCATCCTACGCCAAGCGAAGTAGCAATTGTATTCGATAAATCGTGGGAAGGCAATACCTGTACCTATGTGATTGTATTCCAGGATGATGATCTCTTTCGGATGTATTATCGGGGATCTCACTACGATTTTGCGACTAAAAAAAGCCTGCATGAGCTTACCTGTTATGCTGAGAGCAAGGATGGAATCAACTGGACTAAACCGGAATTGAACCTGTTTGAGTTCGATGGATCTACCCGCAATAACATCGTCTGGCGAGGGGAACTGGAATGCCACAATTTTTCGCCCTTTAAGGACCCCAATCCCTATTGTCAGCCAGAAGCACGTTATAAGGCACTTGGAGGCGGACAAGAAGGGCTATTTGCCTTCCAATCATCGGATGGGATCAACTGGTCTTTGATGCAACCAGATCCAGTTATTACCAAAGGGGATTTCGATTCCCAAAACTTGGCGTTTTGGGATACAATTCGGAAAAGGTACGTTGATTTTCACCGGGCAGGACAGGACGGCGTTCGATCTATTATGACCTGTACTTCGGATGACTTTCTTAATTGGTCAGAACCGGAATGGGTAGACTTCGGGCAGTCACCGCCTGAGCATTTGTATACCAACGCCATCACACCTTATTTCCGCGCACCGCATATTTTTCTTGGTTTCCCCAAGCGATTTCTGCCCTCACGAAAGATACCTCATCATCCGGATTCGGGAATTTCGGATGGTGTCTTTATGAGTAGCCGTGACGGGTTACACTGGCACCGGTGGTTAGAGGCATTTATCCGGCCGGGACTTCAACCGGAGAGGTGGGTGAATAGAAATAACATGACCGCTTGGGGGATTTTGTCCACTAAGACAGCAACAACCGGTCCTACTAACGAACTTTCTATTTACTCCAACGAGAACTACTATTCGGTGGACGGCCACTGCCGTCTTCGGCGGTTCACACTACGAAATGATGGTTTTGCCTCTGTTCATGCTTCCTATGCTGGTGGCGAATTCGTAACGTATCCACTCAACTTTTCGGGAACCAAACTCACTCTTAACTTCTCCACTTCGGCTGCCGGAAGTATCCGGGTAGAAATTACCAATCTAAATGGCCAACCTTTGAGCGGNTTTTCGCTGGATGAATCTACTGAGATTTACGGGGATGAAGTTGCCTACGTCNTNACGTGGAAATCGCAATCCGACCTGACCNAGCTTGTAGGTCANCCTATTCAGTTGCGTTTCGTCATGAAGGACGCNGATCTGTATTCTTTACAGTTTCGTCCNTAAAGGAGGCCGNAGACATAAAACCATTTTGGCAACCAANCTAACATAGCAAGGGNAAATGGCGGNTACTGATAGATTCTATGCGTAACGCTGCTCGAAGACATTNACAGCAGTTTGGGCTGCCAACATGGAAGTACGGACACGATGTTGAAAGCCCGACTGCATACCNGTCTCGATAGTAAAGGAGAGACCNTATTGGTTAGCAGCAAAATCNGCTAGGTTCAAGCCTTCACCTCTTTGTTGGGAGTTNAGCCAGAAGACACCTGGTTGACCTTTGGTGAAGAAAGAGCCNGGCAGATAGTCTTCCTCCNCCAATTTTGTATTAGATTCGACCACGGTCTGGATTATGCNGTCAGCTATCTTTTGCTCCCAGACCTGGTCATCATCACNTTGCTGGTGCCGGGCAGAAAACCAGAAAGCNTCGCCGCCGTACTCATGTAAATCCAACGTTAGNCCTGGCTGAATTTCGGCCATCAGACGGCGTGTACACTGCACTTCNACTGGTGCCCAAGGCGTATCATGGAAACGGTTGATGTGGAGAATTTCGCCTGCCGGACTNACGACCAGCGTATAGGCTCGTTGGAATGGNGCCGTNCCNTCAATTCCTTCGGNACNTGATGGGAAGAAGATGCGGCGTCCAACCAGNGGTTCTAGNAAAGCTTCGCCTGGGGAAAATCGACCATACAGACCGCTAGTTGCATAACCGTACTCACCGATGATAACCAGAAGCGTTTCCTCATCTTGGTAGAGCACTTCACCACTATCTTTCAGAATTTCTTCGCTATCTTCGACGGAACCCAGTTCTGGTTCTTCACCCAAACTGAGACTTAAGGCATAGGAAAACCCGTTCATGCCCATTGGATCACGGCAGGGAATAACATAGACCTGATGATCCGTTTCAAGTTGATCAACTAGTTCGACTGCAGCGGTGACACCAGCTTGTTCGGTCGAATGACTGCCTGCGCTAATGAAAATGGCTGGTTTCTTATCTCCACCACNTTGCCAGCAAGCTATAGGTGATCCATCCAGTGTGTGGCCCAGCACNCTGGGGTNGTTTTCCTTACACTTCATCCAATCAAGAAGGTTGGTGTAGCGATCGAAAATCTGCATCNCATTTCCCCTTTAGCATTATGCCTTACTGATCTTCCTCTTTGAGNGTTGCTAGCTGTTGANCTGAAATCAATCGATGCGAATCTCGTTTTGTCCGGTAATATCTTTGGTATGTGTATAGTGGGCCGCTTCCATCAGNTCTAAGGTNTCGGGCGATAAGCAGGCTTTCAGTACTTCTGAAGGTCCNCCCCCACCTNTATGTTGCGGCGTGTAGCGCAAAACCANGATTCTGCGAATACGATCCGATGGATTCCAAGGCAAGATGCCATGTGTTAACAACTCTGAGATAATCAGCACATCNCCGGCACGCGGCGTCAAGTTGATCACTCCCTGTGGTAAGTCATCGGTATCGATTACNTTCCCATTGTAAAACATCGTTTTCGGTCGGGGAAAAGATGCCTTGTGGGANCCTGGGACTACCAGTAGTCCTCCATCACCTGGAAAAACGTCATCAAAATAGGGNAAAATGACAAAATTATCGCAGTAGATCTTGTTATTGCGAATCTCGTATCGACAACTCTCCCAACCATAGTCGTCTCGGGCACAATGAAGCCCGCCTCCTCCNGCACCAGGCAGATCAACTTGTAAGGTGCCGCTGGTTAGGCGTGGTTTGCTGTTCGTTAGTTCCATTACGATTGGCCATGTTTTTGGATGGAAAACTAGNGCTTCCAACGTTTTGTCAAAGGCAAATCCGTTAATATGACGTTTGCCATCTTTACCAAATCCTTCTGNAANTTGATCAGCCGGGGTATCGATATAACNTTGTGTTGCCTTTTGGCAGGCTTCTAGCTGTTCANGACTAAGAACATTTTCCAAATGTAGATATCCGGACACATCAAAAAAGTATCGTTGTTCAGGTGTCATAATCCGTTGTGTAAACCTTGATTTCCTCCATTATATCGTAATCTTCTCCGGTTATTTTCCTAGACGTTTTTGTCTTTTTAAATTTGGAGAAGATTNGCNCTAAAAAGTTGGATAATATTTCTTAATTTGAGTAAAAAGGCACNAGNATTCAAGTTGAATTATAGTCATGATTGGACGATATGTCAACTTGCTGGTACAATATGAATANGGTTGTCATTTAAAAAAGANATCATGGCTATGCCGATAAAGANCGGACNAACTTGAACAAACCAATTGAGAACTGCTATTGGGTCAATCCACATCTTCTGGCCAGTGAATATCCTGGACATCAGGATTCAGCGAAAACACGTTTCCGTCTCAACAAATACTTGGATTCTGGATTGAGNTGTTTCATTGACCTAACTCAGCCGAAAGAACTTGAACCTTATGACCTGATTTTGAGCCAAGAGTCTCAAGATCGAAACTTGGCAACANTCTACAGGCGAAAACCGATTGTGGACTATTCGGTTCCAAGTCGAAATGGAATGATTGGGATCCTGAATACCATTCAGTCTGACATACAAGCTGGACATAAAGTGGTTGTCCATTGTTGGGGTGGAGTTGGCCGGACTGGTACCGTNATCGGTTGTTATCTGGTTGGGCAGGGATTATCCGGTGAGGAATCGCTCCGAGAGTTNAGTCAACACTGGAATANNGTTGGNTGCCTCAAACGGAGAAACCATCCAATCACACCGCAATCCGAAGACCAGTTCCNGATGATTCTGGATTGGAACCAGTAACGATTTGCAACCTGCATCGAGGAACTAAGTNATATGAATTCACCAAATGTGTTATGGATTTTCATCGAAGATATGAATGACTGGCTGGGGTGTTATGGGCATCAGGNCGTACCAACACCGAACATAGATCAGCTGGCTGAAAATGGTGTTCGGTTTGATCGAGCGTATATGCCGGCTGGGGTTTGTTCACCCTCCAGGTCGGCCGTTATTACTGGTATGTATCAGACGACAATTGGTGCGCACAACCATCGGAGTTCAAGACCNAACTTTAGGGGAATGAGCATGGGNCAAGACTATGATGCTATCTCACTACCTNATGGTGTGTCTACTATTCCTGAACATTTCCGTGATGCTGGTTACTACACGTTTATCGAAGGTAAAACAGATTATAATTTTGTCCATCAGAGTNCTNATCTTTACCATCATAATAATCCAAAGATGGGGTTCAAAGGTGCCCAANATGGNAGTGATTGGTCGGGTTGTCCAGATGGTAAACCCTTCTTTGGACAGATTCAACTTACAGGCGGNAAGCAGTTTGGAAACCCCAANCTTCAACGACATACAGATCCATCAGATATCACGGTNCCACCGTACTACCCAGATCATCCAATCATTCGANATGAGATCGCTTTGCANTATGATTGCGTTAGCCATACCGACNCCGAGGTTGGTCAAATTCTCACGCGGCTAAAGGAAGATAGCCTGCTTGAAAATACGATCATCTTTCTGTTCAGCGACCATGGTATGCGNNTNCCACGACACAAACAATTCATTTATGAAGGAGGACATAAAGTCCCCTTNATTATTTCCGGGTTGGATCATATGGACCAGTTGCAACCTGGGATTGTCCGTCAGGATCTGGTCAGCGGGATCGATATTAGCGCCACCTCGCTGGCCTTGGCAGATCTCGAAGTACCAGACGAGATGGAAGGGCAACATCTTTTCTCCTCCAATTTCACGCCGCGCCAGTATGTAATCGCTGCCAAGGACCGATGTGACTATACAATCGATCGGATTCGTGCAGTGCGCACACAAAAGTATGGTTACCTTCGCAATTTTATGACCGACCGACCATATATGCAACCCCAATANCGGGATGGTTCTAACTTTATGACTTTGTTGCATGATATGTACGATGACGGTAAACTGAACGATGTACANGCAGCGTTTTGGTGCNCAGATCGACCTGNCGAAGAGTTGTACGATCTGGAAAACGATCCGCACGAAACGATAAANCTAGCAAATAATCCGAATTATACTAGCATTCTTGCTGAACATCGGGAGATTCTGAATAACTGGATTGACAAAACGGACGACAAAGGACAGTANCCAGAATCAGAGATTGGTTTGCGTTGTGTACTGAATCGTTGGACTCACCAGTGTGTCAACCCGGAATATGCTAAGCTGGAAANTTAGATCTAATAGCAAATCTGCTGGATGTGCAACGGNTGCTGACCGAAAGANGTACGATTGTATCGTTAGCTTTACTGCCATCCGATCGGCANACAATTAAAATCTTAGCTTGACATTCAAGAAGGNAACATCATGTCAAACCCGACCAAAATCTATCGTNCCGCNCTGNTCGGCTGTGGAGGACGGGGTATGTCTTTACGTAANACAGCCAACCANATCGACCGGATTGACGTTGTCACTGCCGCCGACATGAACGGCNTCAACTTTGAAAAACTGGCNTCGGANGGANTCAAGACCTACCATGATTTTGAGGAGATGCTGGAGAAAGAGTCNCTNGATATAATCATAGTGGCAACGCCCATCTCNTCCCACTATCAGGTTGCCAGTCGTGTGCTGGATTTTCCCATTACCGGNTTGTACTTGGAGAAGTCGATGGCCACNAGACTGTGGGAAGCCGACCAATTGGTCCAAAAGGCAGATGAATTTGGTATCTACTTGGTGGTTGGACATCAACTGCGGTATAANCAAGGTTGGGCCAATGTTAGAAACCTGATCGATCAAGACGCCATTGGCCAACTTCATTATATTCGGGCTCATCGTGGAGCCGCCATGCTAACTCATCATACCCACCAGACTGACCTNATGNGATACTATCTGGANGACTCTCCTGTCTCATGGGTGCTTGGACANGTCCATCGAGATGGTNCGCATCTTTCGGAGGGACTGGAGTCAGAGATGCAAGCACTGGGGTTTGTTCAGTTTGAAAATGGCGTTAGCGGTATTATCGAATCCGGCCAGTACAAACCACCAGCTGGCAATCACTTGATGTTAATCGGTGAGAAAGGAGATATTCAGGCTGGTTCAGATGCCCGATATCGCAATGAAAATACAGGTGGTTCGTGGCAACCAATTCCATCTTTTGATCAACCACACATTTTCGAAGACTTTTTACAATGGATTGAAGGTGGTCCAGAACACCGATGTGCTGGGCGAAAAGGCCGGGATACGCTGGAAGTCCTACTGGCCATCTATGAATCCAGCCGCAGCCGAGGGNGANTCGAATTGCCTCTGAAACAACGAGGAAATGCGTTAGAAGAAATGATAGNCGACGGTACATTGCTTTAAAGGACAAGCCNCAGCCTGTTCAACGAAGCAAAACCCTGCGAGGGGAAATATGAANCTGAAAGGCGTTTCAACCAACCAACTTCTGAATTTCCTGTTCCCAAGTTCCTTCAACCTTCACACCATACTCACGGACCCCTCCTGTAGCATCTGGACCAGTTATAACAGGTAAATTATGCATCTGTTGAGATTGTTCTGGAATATAGTCTTGGCGCAGAAAATGATAGGCACACCCTCCACGCATTTTATCAGTTTTATTTTCTTTTGTGCAATGCGGAATACCGTAATTAAAGAAAACAATCCCGCCAGCATCAACCTCCACAGGTATAGCTTTTGATTCGTCTGGATCACAGGTGATATGATGATTACTGTAAGGATCACGTTGATGCGAGTATTCAAGACTATGGCCGTTGGGAATGACTTGCAAAGTNCCGTTTTCCAATGACGCGTCGTGAAGCGCTATCCACATCCCTGTTCCCTTGGTAGGATCACTAATGCGAAAATAACCATTGTCCGTGTGCCAACTGGTTCCAATACCAGTTCCAGGCGGCTTCAGAAAAATCTGATCCAGATGACGGATATATGGATCTCCCAGCAACTGACTAACAACCGTTTTGACCTTTGAACAATAAGGCAGTGCTCGGTAAAGGTCGCTGATGTTATTGAGAGGTATAATCTGGTAATTATGCATGGTGGTAGAACATGTCTCACCATCACCATCGGTGGCTACGTTTCTCCCCAAATCCTGACGGTAAAATCTTTCCAGTTCGATTACGAGTGCTTGAACTTCATATTGATCGAAAAAATTGGATAAAATTAGATAACCTTCGTCCTTAAATTGATTGATTTGTTGTTCTGTTAGTTCCATAGCATCTCCTTTGNAAAAATTACATATGTATAGATCTTCAGNTGACTCTCAGTCCGTTTCGCAACACCGGGAATTGATCCCCAACTGGCTTTCCTGTTTTTTTCAGAATAACACCAGGAACATGGTACTGNGGAACATAACCGCGACGNATGCTNTTACNACTAGTATTGGGACCACTCATATGAAGGGTCAATGAGCTGAAGATAGCGACTTGTCCAGCTTTCATTTCAACTGGAACAGCACCACTATAATCTGAACACTTTGCACGCAACCCACCGTAAACTTGCTGATTTNGTTCTTCGTTTTCGTGTTCCAAAACTCCCNATTTGTGTGATCTNGGNAGCACCCAGATACCTCCGTTTTCCAAATTTGAATCGCTGATAGCTGTCCAGCAGGTAATGTAGGCGAGTGGAACNGTCTCAGTATAACCNGAGTCTTGGTGCCAACTGAAAGTTTTCCCCAATTGGGGTGGTTTTGTGGCAGCTTGATTCCAATAGAGGTCAGCATTTGGTCCAATAAAAGCGCGGCACGCTTCNAAATAAATCTCAGACCTAACGAATTCGGCTGCTATTTGGCTCCGATTGTGAACCTGTCCATAGGATCTACGTCCCTCAGCAGCAAGAANAGCTTTAGAGTCACCGGTGGCTTTGGCTTCTTCAACACCTTCCCGATATAGACGATCCATTTCGTCCGCCATGAATTGGAGTTGATCTGGTTCGATGACAACGTCAGTGACGAAATATCCAAGCTCCTGAAATTGCGCTTTATCTTTTTCATTAATCATTTTCGAAAATCCCTTCCCTAATCGAACGATAGCATATGATAGCCCACTAGGTATGTCAAGAACTAGTGATTGTTATGGATTGTTCACTATCGTCATGAATCAGTCGTTGTAAGCTACCATCATTATCCAAACTCTGTCGACCGGCCTCAAGAATAGCTGTCATTGTTAATGTCTGCTGAATTGTGGCCAAACGATCTTGGAAATCAGATGGTTTGGCACCACCCTCTCGAATTTGACAAACGGCATCAACGAAAGCTGAGATACTCCTGTAACCATATCCTGCCTGACCAGCGAAGTAACCTTGCGTATTCGGTGTGTATTTCATAAACAACGGATTCGCTGAGGTGTAACCATTTGCATCGGTGGCAACACTATAGCCGCGGTGTGCTTGATCTACAATAATTTCTCCTTCGTGTCCCATGTAAAAGAAACGTTGTTGGGAATGGACATCGCTGGTTGGAGCAATCCATGAGGCAGTGTAAACAGCTGTACCCAAGTTCTGACTCTCGTTGTTCTTCCACTGTGTTGTCAAGGTTATTGTATCCTCGGTATCGACTTCAAAAGGTGAGTGATTAGCAACACCGTTGGAAGCAGTAGCAGTGACACTCACCGGAGACGCAAAATCACCAATTGACCAAGTATGAAAATCAACATGATGTGAATTCAGGTAATAACTGATGTCACTCGATTTCCCCGCCCAGTGACGAAAGGTTTCCAGTTGTTTTTTTGGTTGACTCATGTAGGCGTTAAAAAAACTGAAATCGCCTAGATTCCGGATTCGATCTCGGGCATCAACATAAATTGGATCCCAGCGTTTATGAACCTCCACAGCCACCAGTACTTCTTGGCGATTGGCTGCATCGATCAGTGCTTTGTGCTCCTTTAGAACCTTAACTGGCGGTTTAGTCAAAAGCACGTGTAATCCCCGTTCTATAGCATCATAGGCAATTTGAAAATGTGTATCGTCAGGAGTGAAGATAGTTACCAAGTCACCGGGTGACATCGTATCTAATCCACGCAGATAGGCTTGCGGATCAGATAAAATGTCGTCGTTTGGAAAAGCATCGAAACTGACATCCATCTCTTTATAGGCACGGTTAATCTGATCTTTCAAGTGCTGTCGAATGGCAGAATATTTGGTACCATTAGTGCCGGCCATAGCAATACGGCCAATTTTTCCTTGCCGACGCAAATCGAAAAGCGTTAGAGCAATAACCCCCGCCTTCTTGTCTGAAGAACTAGCTGTAGTATGAACATAACCGGTGGTGTACTCCCCTGTACCGATCATCAGTGCTGAGGTAATAATTACTCCCCCCAAATGCAGTATGTCTAAATTTTATCAAGTTAACATAACCAGTGCAACGAGAATCGAATTTCAGAAAAAATGCCGTTAGCCCAAGAACGTGTGTATCTGAATAAATTTGACCGATCAGTAGATCCACGTCCCAAAATAGTGTAAAATGGAGGCAGTTATTTTGACAAGGTCACGTTTAGAAAAATCAAAAACCGATATTTTACTTGTCACCAATTGAGGAATACCTATGCGACCTGTTACTTTTCTCGGAGATTGCGAAGTTACTTTTCAAAGCCAAAATTTAGGAAGTCTTAGGGATTGCAACGATCTATTACAAAACTATTCAGATTTACATTCGCAGATGAAAGAAGATGGCTATTTGCTAATCCGTGGTTTGATAAATCGGGAAGCTGTGATCAAAGCAAGAAAAACTATCTTGAGGCACGCTGATGAAAATGGAGAATTACCGTTCAAGGCTGACACTGAGCTGATGGACGCAGTTTACAATCCGGATGGCCGGCCAGCTCGTACGATGGGCGAAAAAGCAGTCACGCATCATCCAGATGTCTTAGAAGTTTTGGAGGGAACAGAGCTTTTTAATTTTTTTCGAGGGTTTTTTGATCAACCCTCTCGGACTTTCGATTATAAATGGTTGCGCATGATGCCACCAGGCAGAGCGGCTGGTCCCCACTTTGATGTAGTTTACATGGGTAGAGGCTCCCAACGTTTACACACTTGCTGGATACCGTTCGGAGATGTTCCTGTGGAAAAAGGAACGCTGGCTATACTTGTAGGTTCGCATAATCTACCCAGTTTTAACAAGATTCGAAAAACTTATGGACAGACTGATGTAGATCAGGACCGGACTCCCGGTCATTTTGGTATTGATCCGCTAGCAATTAGTGAGCAGTTCGGTGGAGTATGGAAAACCACAGACTTTGAGGCCGGTGATGTAATTATTTTCACCATGCATACACTCCATACCTCTACACGAAATATGTCGGATCAATGGCGAATCAGCTGTGATGTCCGGTTTCAACCCGAGACCGATTCGGTCGATAACCGATGGATAGGAGAAAATCCAGTAGCCCACTCGATTCAAGACCAGTCAAAAAAGCCAATCACCTTTGATGAAGCACGGGAAATTTGGGGGGTTTAAGCTTTTATTGAGAACCAGATAGCACAGTAGTGTTGGACTGGCCGAGTCCAAACATATTAATTATATAATCCTCATAAGGGCTGTAATGGGCTCTATCTGTAATGGGCTCTATTAAGACTAAAGATGAATCAAACAGGCAATGGTCCTACTCTACCAATAAATCTCTAGCTTTATCTTCTACCTACAACCTCCTTCAACTCACTAGCAAAGTCTACAGGCTGTTTTATAGCACCCTACCATCACGCACAATATGATATAATTTTATTTAATAATACGGAATTAGCAAGAGAAACGATAAAGATGGGAAATTATAATAGAAGTAACTTAAAGTCTTTTTTTATTTGCTTGATGGCAATTTCAACTATCTTGCCACTACAAGCACAAGATATCTCAAAAGACCTAGTACTCGCTCTGACTTTTGACGAAGGCGGAGGCCAAGCAGTTGCAGATAGATCTGGACAGGGAAACGACGCGAAAATCGATGGAAAGATGGGTTGGGTGGATGGAAAGATTGGGGGAGGATTCCAGTTTGANGGCAAGACGTGGGTCATTGCNCCGCATATTCCCTTCAATGAAAGAGATTTCACCGTTCAGTTCTGGGTAAAATCTGNATTAATTAGTGATCAAGAAGTTATATTTTCTCAATATGAGAAGAATNGTAAAAACTTGAGTTTACATTTNCGCCTCTATAACACAGGTAAAGTCCGACTTGGCTACTACGGAAACGATCTTGATTCTGAAAATGGATTGGTAGAAAAGAATAAGTGGCATAACCTTACCTTCTGGGTTGATGATGCCAAAAAGTCTAGAAGAATTTATGTTGACGGTGAAAAAGTGGCAGAAGGCGTAAGCGACGGCGGATACATGGGTACTAAAGGTGAAATTATTATTGGGGGTTGGGATCGTATTGACAAAGGATTAGATAAAGCGTACCAAGTGTACATGGGCGCGGTAGACGAAGTCAGAGTTTGGAACCGAACATTGGAGGAAAATGAGATTTTAGAAAGCATGAAAACCGAGATGCCTATCAATGCTAAAGGTAAAGTCACTACCCTTTGGAGTCGTATTAAGAAGGGTGGGCATATTTTCTAAGTCGGCAACTTGCATCTGTAAATGTTTGCGTTTAGAATGGATGGCGCAAATTACTAAGTCACCATACTATTGGTGATTATTAATTTTCAATATAAATTACAAATCAATAAGGAGATTTAATATGATTGATGATCGAATGAAACGCTATGGAATATACCTTGTTTTGGGTATATTTTGTTGTATTGCTTTTACTTCAAACAATGCGCAATCAAAGCTGACGGATGGTTTAGTTTTAGCACTATCTTTTGAAGAGGGGAAGGGAAATGCTGCTGCGGATTCATCCCCAGCAGGTAATGATGCTAAGGTTGATGGTAAAGCGGACTGGGTTGATGGTAAGTATGGAAAAGGAATTAATATCGATGAAAACACATGGCTAGTAGCACCCTATATTCCATTTAATGAAAAAGATTTCACGGTACAATTCTGGATCAACTGCAAACTCCATAAGGGCGTTGTATTCTCGCAATACGAAAAAAACGCCAAAAACTTGAGTTTGCACTTTCGTTTGGGTGATAAAGGCAAAGTGGATTTGGGGTTTTATTCGAATGACTTGGCAACCAAAGACGGGGTTGTAACCTCAGGAGCTTGGCATAACCTGACTTTTGTCATGGATGTCTCCAAAAAGACTCGTAAAACATATGTGGATGGTGAAGAAAAAGCATCCGACAAACCC
>PBXZ01000120.1:0-17090 GCA_002729415.1 Candidatus Poribacteria bacterium
GGATGTGATTGTCTCCCCCAATGCGATCCGAAAAAAAACCCGATGAACCTTCGTCAGATTGACATCATCGAGATAGAGGAAGTTGATTCTATCACTGATAGTGACGAAGCCTATTATCTAATGAAACAACGCCAGATTGAAAATGTGATCGTAATGGGTGTGCACACCAACATGTGTGTACTTGGTCGTCCATTTTCCATCCGCCAGTTGGTTTACCAAGGTCAGAATGTACTATTGATGCGCGATTTGACTGACACGATGTACAATTCTCGCCAACATCCTTTCGTTAGTCATTTCCGTGGGACAGATCTGGTAGTAGAGCATATTGAACGCTATTGGTGCCCAACAATAACCAGCGCTGAGTTTACCAAAAACCAACCATTTCGATTCAGGAACGACACTCAATAATCGCGACTTCCACTGTTTTATCGACTACGACATTATCAATATGGTTCTGCCATGAAACCCATTTGAGAATCAGGATGGAAATGCAGTAAAGTGGCATGTCACACTCCATCCAATCACCTTTGGTTTTGGGTGGTGTATGCCACTCTAAGAATTTCCATCCTCTGGATAACCTTCTTTTACCATTAATGTAATGGTAAAAGAAGAAAAGCGGTCTAGTTTTGCCTAGCTCCCCTTAATATATGTAGGCCAATGTTACTTCGTGGAGTGATTGGAGGTGGGATAAAACAGTAGCAGAATCGATTCCAAATAGCAGTTAACCTAATCTAAAAGGAGGCGCTTTCAAAAACATAATCAAGACGATGTCCTGCAGAACACTCCCCTTCTTGACCAAGCAGGCATCGAATGCTTAACCTACATATAAACTGAAAGCCCCAACCCGGGGAACACAATATTGCTTATAATTCAATTGATACTGAAACCAACCTTAATTTCTTTAAAACAGGCTCTTACTATTAATCAACAACCTCTGGTATAATACGATACATATTATAGTTCAATCGGTATTGGCTAAGATTATCGACCCATTCCATCAAATGGGTTCGTAGCGGCCAATCGAATGAACAAGCACNGAAAATNCGAGATCGCATGGATNAAAAAATGCAGATCANCTACCGAGCNCCNCAAAACATNGAGGAACTCAACNATTCAATTTATTGCAGCATGTGCGCTTTCGATTGGTCAGANGAAGGATTCTCTGATGACCACTTTTTCAGCCGCATTGTNAANTTTGATCCATGGTACAATTTGANCAATACGCGTGCCTGCTTTATCAATGGCCAAGTNGCTAGTGTAGTNGTAATTTTCGAACGTCCCATATGGATTGGCGACACTATTGTNAANATGGGNGGATTGGGNAGTGTAGGCACCCACCCCGACCANCGCAAAAAGGGGTATTCTTCACAAGTTCTGTTAGACACAGTTGACTATTTAGCCACCTCTAGCTTCGATCTGTCACTATTATTCACTGGTATCAATGACCACTATGCCAAAGCGGGTTGGGTCACTTATCCAGTCACTTTCCGTTCTATAGATTTGCCAAACCTACCTATACTTAAGCCGACCAACGAGGTTTCGATCGAGAGATACAATGTCGAAGCCGATCTGCCCGAAGTAATGGAGATCTACAACCAATTCAACCAAAGCCGTACCGGCACCACAGTTCGGAACCAAGCCTATTGGCACAACCAGCCTAAATGGCGAGGGCAAGACCCTGACCTATTTTGGGTAGCCAAGCGAGACGGGAAAATTGTCGCTTATTTGAAAGGTGGGCATAAGGACATTCTGGAAGTCGGATGTCAATTAAACTCGAAAAAAGGCTGGTTGGCACTCAAAAAATTGGTGCAACATTTTCTGCAAAATCGGATGTCAGCTGGCCAAGAGACAATCCGAACGGAAAATTATGCCGAAATCCCCCGAGCCTTGGACCAACTGGGTATTGCATCTTCGACCGATGTACAAAGTCATTTCATGTTTAGAATCACTAACTTCAGGTCGTTACTTATCAAGCTAGTTCCAATGCTGGAGAATAGGTTGCGTACATCCAACCTATCAAACTGGCAGGGAAAAATTCGGCTTCAGTATGAGTTGGATGTACAAACGCTAATCATCAGCAATGGTAAGATTAAAATTAGTCCTGAAACCGACACACCTAACATAGACTTACAGCTGAGTCAATTGGAAGTCCTACAGTTGATTTTCGGTGAACTGGACACTTCTTCTGTCTTGACAGAATTCCCGATCCTGCCAATTCTGTTCCCACCAGACCAGTTGTTACATTGGCCAACGGATAATTTTTAGCTGTTGCGGTTTAACGACTTCCCCCCGCAGTTTTTTTACTCACCCGATGTCTACCAGCATTCAATATAAACCGATACTANCCCTANCTTGTTTGGCGTGAAAACTTAGCTTCTTCAATTCTCAGCAGCGAATCCTCCAACCAATGCCGTCTTAAGTCCACGTCCGTGTCGAACATACGAAATAGCTTCAATCCCAGAGGAAATCGGAAACCGAGTTGTTAGCATCGGTTCAAGTTGAATTTCTTGATTGACTATCATCTGTTGAGCTTGGCTCAAACTCCATCGGGAGAAAGCCCAAGAGGCCATCAATTTATGACCGAAAAAATGTAGCTTTTCAAGATTGATCGTTAGATTCTGATCATGTGCTGATAGTCCAAAGAAATTAATACATCCACCATGGCGTACAATTTGAAAAGCCAAATCAATCGCTTTTTGATTATTTGTGGTGGCAGAAATTACCGTATCAACTCCACCACTAGTAATTCCAATCAATTCTTTAATCTCGTTATCAGTAATATCAAAGACACGGTCTAATCCCAAAGAATTTGCAAAATCACGACGATGAACATCTGGCTCAAGGAGAAAAACCTCTAGCCCATGTAGTGTAGCTAATTGAGCAAACATCAAACCGATCTGCCCCGCCCCCAAAATTGCCACACTCTCACTCAAAATTGTTTCACGCATAGCATTAATACAACAACCAAGTGGTTCAAGAAACATTAGGTTCTCTGGTGAAACAGAATCTGGAACGGTAATCAGTTTACCTGTATCAACCCCATATTTGGGGAACTTCAGGAAGTCAGCATACCCGCCGTCGAGGTCATGTCCAATTCCTTCGATCTGCGAACAATACTTGTCCAGATCAACACGACAATAATCACATGCTCCACAACTAAAAAGTGGATTAACAGTAACTTTCTGATCCACCTGTACTTCAGGATGTCGACTCTCAACAATTACCCCAGCTATCTCATGACCTAACACTACTGGAGGAGAGTAATCAGTAACTTCACCATTAATAGCCGCAATATCAGACGCACAAATCCCGCACAGATCAACCTTAATCAACACATCTCCGTCACTNAGGGCAGGNACCGGTTTTTCTTGGAGGACAATTCGATCCTGTCCTTCAAAAACGATTGTTTGCATTANACTTTTAACCTACGTATTAAGAACGGNCAGGAAAAGTTAATTCGGCAACCCCCGATTTGTCGAGCTCNCCTTTACCNAGTTCAATCATNTGGTCATATTGCTTTTTAGTTGCCTCTGCCAAAGGTAGATTCAACCCNAATTNCTTAGCAAGNTCCAATGCAATTCCAGAATCCTTGGAGGCATGAGCCGCAGAAAAGTAACATTCATGATCACGGTTTTGCATATCCTCNCCATCTGTTTCCAAAACACGAGAATTAGCACCNGTTTGCGAGAAAACTTCCTGTAACANGCTGAGATCCAAACCAAGCGCAGCACCNAGTCCTAANCCTTCAGCCAATCCAGCCGTATTAATATTCATAACCATGTTCACCAAGGCTTTGACCTGGGCAGCAGCCCCTGTATCACCAATATAACGCAGTGATACGCTGAGTGACTCAAGAATCGGCTTAACAGCATTAAAGGTCTCTTCTTTCCCTCCACACATCAGGTACAATGTACCTTCACGCGCTTGGGTAATGCTACTCGCCATACATCCTTCAAGTGTTCGGGCACCATATTTCTCAGCAATCTGTTCAACTTCTACATGAACATCAGGAGAAATTGTAGCGCAATTAATGAAAATATCACCTTTTGCATTCTTGATCAAACTATCGTCCGNAGATTCAGAAAAAATTTCTCGCATCGCATTATCATCCGTAACTACAGTAATGATATAATCGGCAAGATGCGAGACTTGTGAAAGCTGAACAGCCTCAGTAGCTCCAATTTCATCAGCCAAGCTTTTGGCTTGATTCGGGTTCGCATCATACACAGCGACAACGGAGAAACCTTCGTCGTGCAAATGACGTGCCATGTTCGACCCCATTCTACCTACACCAATAAAACCAATTTTATAATCTGAATTTGTCATAGCAATTCTCCAAGTTCTAATCAAAAATATAGGAGCACAATATTGAAATTGTGCTCCTATCAATTCCTACTAACCAGTCAGANAGGCATGAAATTCATACCAATCATCGAGATTATTCAGATTGACAGCATCTAAAATTGATCCGTCATCTCCAATTCCAGACGCAGATAAAATCGACTGGCGTGTTTCATCATCATGATTATATCCAAGGATGGCCGAATTCAGCTCATCAACAGCGTCCTGATCAAGACTCCCTCCGGACTGTTCCAACACCCAACTTTCAAACTCTGGATAGGTTGGAACGTTTTCATGCAAATAACCTAATGTTGATTCTTTATCCAAACCNAGTCCATCAAGAACCATCTGATCATATCCAGCACCACATTCTGGATAATCATCAGCCANCTTACCTTTCGCATTTAGTACCACCTTGCTCCAAAACCGAGGCAGGTGAAGAACTCCCAAAGGGCCTGCTACTCCTGAACNTATCAACGGAACCAATTTTGACATTTTTCATTTCTCCTGAAATTTGAAAATCGTAAAAAACAGCCCTCCACTATACTCAGAGAAATACTGATCACTCTTGTAAAGGGCAACTCAATTAAAGTATTGTAAAGATGACGCCGATTCTAACAAAGCTAATTTCTTTTGTCAAGCAACGGGAAAGGAAAAACAAAGTTTTCAAACACTACTGAATAAGAACTACCTTGCTCTCCACAACATGGGAATTATAATCTTCATCAGTAGCGGTAACTGAACAAGTATAAACGCCACTGGCAACACGAGCACCACTCATGTTCTTACCCCTCCAACCAAAGTCACTGTTTCTACCAATTCCCCCACTAAACGGTTGGGAGGTGAAAATATGTTCCGCTGATGAAGAGTGGATTGTCACTTGTACCTCAGCCGGCCGTGTCAAGTAGAAATCCAACACAACAAACTGGCTTTTTTGGAGATTAACTGGATTGGGATAGACAATTAAATTCCGAATGATCGGTGAGTCTGGCTGCGGTTCAAAAATGAATTCCTCGCCACTAGGACCAGCGAGTTCAGCCACAGTTGCAACTGTCAGTTTAAGAGCAAGCACTCCCAACGGAACAGTTACCATATTAAGNACATCAAACTCACTATGGATATATTCAATTGATTCAGTGGGATCAGTCAACGAAGACTCTTCAGAAACTTGAATAGCGGGAATAGCAATTTCCCAAAATGGAGAATGATCACTGAAGATAAAACTTGGATCGTTTTTCAAACGCAAATCAACTTCAATATCGTAGCGAGCAGCNACAGTTTGACACGCTTTAACCAACCANTGCGACTGTTGATCTCCCAATACATGTAGATCTAATTCGCCTCCGCCATCATGACCAACCATATCCAGATTAATAACACCAATAACCTTATCTCCACGAGCCTGAATAAGTTGGCGATAGTGCCGACTGCCATGAAGAAAAAGTTCCTCGCCCGAGAAGGCAACAAACCGAATTGTCCGATTGAGATCAATCTGACTCAAAAACCTTGCAGCTTCAATCATGGTCGCAATACCTGAAGCATTATCAGAAGCACCNGGAGCTGGTAAAATCTTCCAATCCTGTTCCCATTTATCCGTCTTTGATGCAATACTATCATAATGACCTGTTACGAGATAAATCTCATCACTATTAGCCCCCTTCCCCAAGAGTGTTGCCACAACATTTCGCATGGTATATTCCCCNAACACACCCTTACCAATACTGGATCGAGTGTGTTGGAAAGAATCAAATTCCACCGCCAAACCGTAGCTTTCAAACTGACTNGCAATCCAATCTGCTGCGTTATCACAAGCATAGTCCGGCGGAGCCGAATCATCGTACTGTTTGGCATCATAAACCCTTAAGGCATAACGACTTCGAAAAAAATGACCAGGCCGCTGCAAATCCTCATTCTCCACAAGAGCCCTAACTTTATCAAACCAAGCACCAGCATCAAGCTGACGCAATAAGCTCCGAATAGTTTCTTGATACGGTTCCGGAGTTACAGCCAACCTCGGNGCTAATNCGACAGGATTNTACGGTAATTGGATCTCAATCGGCAACTTTGCACAATGGGATGTTANATTAAACAACATCGGTTCAAACNCTATATGCAATTTGATTAGGACAAATCCATTGAATCTTTCNAATACTTTGGATTCTTTAACATCAGCAAATANCCGATCGGAGTCTTGAGTTGCTAAGATATAATAGTTAAAATCAGGCGAAATCTGATCCAAAACTTCCGCCTCCGAAGAAATCTTCTCAGATTGGATAAGAGCAAAATCTTTGGTGCGAAAACGCAGTCTGAACAGATACTGACCTTGCAAAATCTGGAGTTGGCGATCAGAATTTTGTGGAATTTTAAGGAGATATTCCGTAGCCAACAAATCTGTTGTAATGAGAAAAACAAAATAGGCAAGAATAAACCGTTTCACAATTGATCCCTAGAAATTTCCCACCCTCACAACAAAAAATTCACCCGTAAGAAAAAAAACAGAAATCAGATCGTTATATAAGTATTGAAAATCTCCAAACAATTCATTAAAGCTAGACAGAAACCAGCATTTAATTTTCATCCTTTATTTCCCACATGTACAGCTACAATACCAAATGTTCGAAGATAGTAGTTAACGTTAACCAAACCACACTCCTCCATAATCGCTTTGAGTTGATAGCAATCAGGGAACTCCATCACCGAACTAGGCAGATAACCATAAGCATCATCACGGTTCTTAGAAATCAAGTTACCAATTAAAGGTAAAACCTTCTTGAAATAAAAATAGTAAACGTGTTTGACAATGGGCATAACCGGTTGTGTAAACTCAAGTACCACCACCCGCCCACCAGGAGCAGTAACACGTATCATTTCGGAAAGACCTTTTCGCAGGTGAGANACATTTCGGATGCCAAAACCTACAGAGACAATATCAAAGGCACCATCTTGAAACGGCAAANTAAGGGTGTCAGCCTCGATTGGAATAAAAAAGGAGAGGTCACGTTTTTTAAACTTTTCTTGCCCAACTGCTAACATATTAAAACAGAAATCAGTACTTAGGATACTAGCGTGTTGACCAATTTCTTCGGCGTAAGCAATGGCTAATTCACCTGTTCCTGTACAAACATCTAGAACCCGACTATCCGTGGAAGTGACACTCAATCGCACAGCAAATTCTCGCCAAGAACGGTCCAAGTTTAAACTGAGCAGTGAATTCAGGAAATCATATCTTTTAGCAATCGACGAAAAAATCTGTTGAACGTAGATTTCCTTATTCGTCTTCATTTTCAGCCAAGATCTGTCCGACGTCAACCACAACCTCGTCAACATTCAAAGACATCATCCGTACGCCTTGCGTATTCCGACCAATCTTCCGTAGAGCACTTACACCCATTCGAGTTACCATGCCACTCGAACTAATTANCACCAGTTCATCACCATCCTTAACCATCTTCACCGAAACAACATCTCCATTTCTTTTACTGGTTTTAACAGTAATGACCCCTTTTCCNCCACGCGATTGTTTCCGGTACGCATCTAGTAATGTACGCTTTCCATAACCATTTTCCGTCACTACAAGCACGGTGCTATTTTCCTCGGCAGCAGTCACCATACCAACAACCTTATCATCNTCAGCAAGACGAATACCACGAACACCCTGTGCAGGCCTCCCCACACTCCGAACATCACCTTCGCTGAAACGTATCGACATCCCTTTCTTAGTAACCAATACAATATGGTAATCCTTCTCCATAAGCTGCACACCAACGAGCCGATCCTCGCCAACCAGATTAATTGCAATAATCCCAGCAGAATACGGTCTACTAAACACCTCCAAACTGCACTTCTTAACTGTGCCGTTTTCGGTCGCCATGAAAACAAATTTCTCCGGATCGAATTCACGTATAGGAACAAACGTGGTAACCTGCTCATCCCCCTCAATTCTCAGGAGATTGACTATAGCTCGTCCCCGTGCGGTTCGACCACCTTCAGGAATTTCAAAAACTTTGAGCCAATAACATTTGCCATAATCGGTAAAAAACAAGATGTACTGATGAGCGGAAGCAACAAAAATATGTTCAATGTAATCCTCATCTTTAGTCCCCATACCAATAANACCCTTCCCTCCACGGTGTTGTTGCCGGTAGGTATCACTTGGTATACGCTTGATGTATCCGGAATGGGAAACAACTACCACCATCTCTTCATCTGCAATTAAATCTTCAATATCAAAATCCTTGACTGCACCAGCAATTTCAGTTCGACGCTCATCCCCATATTTTTCCTTGAGTTCTAGCAGTTCCTGTCTAATGATATCAGTTACCAGCAATTCACTGTCAAGAACAGCCTTCAACTCAGCAATCAGCGCAATCAAATCAGTATATTCATCATTGATCTTTTGTCTTTCAAGTCCGGTGAGCTGNCGCAGGGTCATCGTCAAAATTTCGCTCGCTTGCACTTCAGAGAGCTCATAATTCACAATCAAGAGATTCTTAGCGGAATCTGGTGAATCAGCTGTCTGTACAATTTCTATGATCTCTTCAATATTGTTTAACGCTGTACGATAACCTTCTAAAACATGCGATCGATTCTCACTTTTACTTAAGTCAAATTGTGTCCGCCCCTGAACGACTTCGCGTCGATGCTCTATATAGTAGGCTAATATTTGCGGCAGATTGAGTGCTTTTGGCACACCTTCAACCAAACAGAGCATAATAGCACTGAAGTTTGATTGCATCTGGGTATGCTTAAAAAGCTGATTCAGTATAACCTGTGCAATTTCACCACGCTTCAGATCAATAACAACTCGTATATTGCTATCAGATTCATCTCGAATATCCGAAATACCAGTAATTGTTTTGCTGGACACCAAATCATACATCTTCATCAACAATTGATTTTTCTTAACCTGAAACGGCATTTCGGTGATAACAATTTGCTCCCTGCTATCTTGACGGCGTTCAATCACAGCCCTAGCTCGAACAGGAATTGATCCCCGCCCTGTACTATAAACATCACGAATACCTGCTCGCCCCACAATTATGCCAGCGGTAGGAAAGTCTGGACCAGGAATGAACTCCATCAATTCATCGACTGAGGCCTCTGGTTTTTCGAGAAGCAATAGAATCCCATCCACAACCTCATTCAAATTGTGAGGTGGAATGCGAGTCAAGTAACCCACTCCAATCCCAGTTGTCCCATTAAGTATCAAATTTGGCAAACGCGCGGGAAGAACTGTCGGCTCAGTGGTAGATTCCTTATAATTGGGTTGAAATTCGACTGCCCCTCTATGAACATCGGCCAACATTTCATCGGCAATCTTTGTCAATCGACATTCAGTGTATCGCATAGCACCAGCAGGATCATCATCAATCGACCCAAAATTCCCCTGACCATCAACAATCGGATACCGCATTCCGAATTCTTGAACTAAACCAACCAAAGTAGAATAGATTGGGCCATCTCCATGCGGATGATAGTCTTTCATCACCTCACCAACCACAGCAGCACATTTATCATATGGGCGGTTTGAAGTAAGATTTATCTCTCCCATAGCATAAATAATGCGACGTGTTGAAGGTTTCAACCCATCTCGAACATCAGGAATAGCCCGATTGGTATTGACACTCATAGCGTATGTCAAATACGACTTTTTTAACTCATCCTCAATATAGAGTGGCTGAATCTGTTCATCTTCACGGTTATGCGGTAACTTCATATTTCTTTCGTCCTCCCCATTCTCTCAAATCAGGTATCTTATGAACCATAGATATCGAGTTGAACCTGACCACCATACCTCTCGATAAAATCACGACGCATGTCAACATTATCTCCCATTAACAATGTGAACATCCGATCGGCTTCAAGAGCATCCTCCATTTTAACTTGCAGCAAAATTCGCTTCTCAATGTCCATCGTGGTTTCCTTGAGCTGGTCAGCATTCATTTCAGCTAGCCCTTTGTAGCGTGTGATATTAATACCACGCTGCCCAACTGTCATAATATTCTGGAGCAACTCCCGTGTACTATCGGAATGAACCGGTTGTCGATCCTTTCCAGACAACGAGAAAATATGAGACTCAGCTGAATTTGATCTTCCATTTCCCCGATTTCGTACCAGAAAATCCTGTGGCATGACTTGAAGGCTCTCTAAGTCCTTAATTACAGTTTCCAACTGGTTCAATTCTTTCATATCGGATGCGTCGGTGATAACATTCTCAGTTCCGCCATTGAGATCCGCCTCAACATCATTGTCAGACACATCAGTAATGACATTCTCAGTTCCGCCATTGAGATCCGCCTCAACATCATTGTCGGGATCCACGATTTCCAACTGAGGGCTACTATTTTCTGCAATCAGTTGCTCAACGTCATCATCCTCAAAGCAATAGAAAGCGCTCTGATCAGTCTCAATAAACAGCAGTTTAACTTTCTCCGCACCACCAAAAAACTGGTCGAAAATCCGCTCTGCATCAATCCCCTTACTTCCAATCTCATCCAGAACCAATTCCACATTCTGAATAAGACGGACAACTTTGTCATACTGAATTGGCGTGTACGGTTTTTCACGCCGCACATTTGTAAGTTCGGTTGTATCTAATGAAGACTGTAACAAAAACTCACGCATATCCTTTTCATCATAAAGATATTGCGCTTTCCTTCCTTTACGGATTTGGTAAAGTGGAGGTTGCGCAATATACAGGTGGCCGTCAGATATAAGCTGCGGCATCTGACGGAAAAAGAATGTCAGTAAGAGTGTCCGAATATGCGCTCCATCAACATCAGCATCCGCCATGATTACAACCTTACCGTACCGAAGCTTTTCAATATCGAAATCCTCGTCACCAATCCCGGTTCCAAGCGCAGTGATAATATCGATCACTTGTTCATTCTTTAGCACTTTGTCAAGTCTTGCCTTAGCCACGTTAATCCCTTTACCTCGCAGTGGCAAGATGGCTTGTGTTCTTCGATCACGACCTTGTTTGGCCGTACCACCTGCGGAGTCACCTTCAACCAGAAACACCTCCGAAAAAGCGGGATCTCGCTCTGAACAATCCGCTAACTTACCAGGCATCGAAGCACCATCCAACACTCCCTTTCGGCGAATGACTTCACGAGCCTTTCGCGCTGCTTCACGCGCTTCCGCTGCTTGTATACTCTTCTGAATAATTTTCTTTGAAACGGATGGATTCTCTTCCAAATATGCCTTTAATTTTTCATTAACAAACCCCTGAACAATACCTTCAACCTGAGTGTTTCCAAGCTTTGACTTGGTTTGACCTTCAAATTGCGGCTCAGGCACTTTGATACTAATAACACACGTCATCCCCTCACGAATATCATCACCTGAAAGTGTTATTTTGCCACTTTTCAGGAGATTGTTTTCTTTAGCATATACATTGAAAGTTCGGGTTAGTGCACTTTTAAACCCACTTTCATGAAAACCACCTTCGCTGGTACGAATATTATTAGCATATGAAAATATGTTTTCCGAGTAGCTTGTTGTATATTGCAATGCGATATCCACGTACACATCGTCACGACCCCCTTCAATTGAAATTGGGGGATTATGAATGACCTCTTTATTTTGGTTACGATGAAGAACAAATGAAGAAATACCACCTTCATATTCAAAAACATACTCTTTGGGTTTTCCTTCATCAAGCACCGTTTCATCGAGAAAAATAATTTTTATCCCGCGGTTCAAAAACGCGAGCTCACGCAAGCATTCCGCCACAAAATCATGACTGAATTCAACCGTTTCAAAGATTTCCGAATCTGGTGAAAAAGTCGTAATAGTTCCTGTTTTTCGGCTCTTGCCGACAACCTCAACACCAGTTTGAGGAATCCCACGCTGATATTGTTGCTGATACACTTTGCCGTCTTGTCTAACTTGAACTTTCACCCATTCCGAAAGCGCATTCACACATGAAGCTCCTACGCCATGGAGACCTCCTGCTGTTTTATAACCAACGTTCTCTCGTCCATCAAACTTCCCGCCAGCATGAAGTGTAGTCATCACTACCTCTAAAGCAGAAACCCCACTTTCGTGCGTACCAATTGGAATACCACGACCATCATCACGAACTGTTGCCGTACCATCCAGATGGAGAATGACCTCGACTTCGGATCCGAAGCCCGCTGTAATTTCATCAACGGAATTATTTACCAACTCAGTTATCAAATGNTTAAGTCCTGATGGTCCAGTACTTCCGATATACATGCTCGGACGTTTTCGAACTGCTTCGAGCCCCTCAAGAACNTGAATATCCTTTGCTGAGTAAGACATTGCTTCTGACATCTTCATCCCCTTTCAGACGATAGNTGGCTTACAACGCGGAGGTTTNGCTTNCCCATTTTTTCGAAAACACGCCTCAAAACCCTTTTCAACTCCACNTCTTCAACACCTTGTATAGCCTTATTAATTTTCTGCGAAACTTCTTGGCCTATCTCAATNNCACCAATCTTGCAATCAGTTTCTGCTATTCCCTGAGGTTGNTTTNCCTGACGACTANAGGAAAACTGTTTCAACTGAAACCTCAGTTCCTTAACAACATTTCNACCAATCTTAGAATTTATTTTTTCAATTAAATTGCGGCTGAGCAGATGAAGTTCAGANAGGAGNACGNTGTTCTTCACCCAAATACGAAACTTACCTTCGATTAACGAANAAGGTTCCGTATTNTTGGCAANGAACCCACCAACAATGTCTTTCCAAACCAAAAACACTCGAGCCTCTGAAATTTTTGAATCGTAGCCATAGTCTTGAATCAAATTCTCCACAACCCGATCCAATCTCTCTAAAGCCTCAAACGATTTCTCCGTCTTGGACTCTGACAATATGGCAATCCTTATGTGAACTCGACCACATTTCTATTTCAGTAGTAGTGATAAAAGTCTGAACATTAAGCCTCTCGAGCAAATCGAAAAGCATCTTTGATCGCATACTATCAAGTTCAGATAGAACATCATCCAACATAACAACGGGAGTAGAACCGCTATGTTCCCGAAGAACTTCAAGTTCAGCTAACTTAAGTGCAACCGCAATTGTACGTTGTTGGCCTTGTGAGCAATATGATTTTGCTTCATAATAAGCAGAATCTTCCTGCCCTTGTATCATTAAATCAAAATCATCCCTGTGAGGACCAACCGATGTCGTTCCTCTCATATAGTCTGACGAACGGGCACCTTCAAGCTTAGCAAGGAACTGGTTGACAGCGTCGTCTCGTGGCAATTCAACCACCTCACCAACTGAGGGGCGGTACACAATATCTAATCGCTCACAATTATCACTCAAATTTTCATGTTTTCCACAAGCATGAATTCTTAAAGACTGGATGACAGACGACCGCGTCTTAGTTATAGACACCCCATCTTCTGCAAGCAACCCATCCCAAGGTTCAAGCAAATCCTTTTCCACATAGTTTGAACGGATCTGCTTAAGGAGTTGGTTCCGCTGCTTCAACGCAACCTGATAACTCTGAAGTTGCCTCAAATAAGACTTATCTATTTGAGAAATCAGCGTATCAAGAAAGCGACGCCGTCCAACTGGAGACCCTTTAACCAAAGAGAGTGATTCAGGAGCAAAAAAAACAACTTGGAAACGCCCTATCCATGCCGAAATCTTCGGGATCGCAGTCCCATTAACCTTGAACTTTTTGTTCCCACGGAGTTCTTTAGAAACCTCAACTGTCATTTCATCGACATCACAAACATCGACATCCGAGGAATCTGCAATACAGGCACGAAGATAGAACCAGCTATCATCATGCTTAATTAATTCGTCATCAAGGAAAGTCCGGTGAGACTTGGATGTACTGACGAAATGAATTGCTTCAAGGAGGTTGGTTTTCCCTTGCGCATTCTTCCCGACAACCAGATTAACACGGTCAGGAAACTCGATTTCGCAGTCGACGTAATTCCTAAAATTCCGCAACACAAGGCTATTTAATCTCATGCCTCACAGGCTACCTCAGTACCAAGACACAGCCAGAAAAAAGAACGACAGCACCAAGCAATTCCTTAGTAANGTATAAACTAAGCATCCAGCCGCATCGGCATAATAAGGCAGAGATGATCTTCCGACTCAACAGGCCTAAGCGTGACTGCGCTTAATGCGTCTTTGAATTCAAGAAGGATCTCCCCCGGAGTAATGTGAGCAAGGGCATCCTTAATATACTGTGCATCAAAACCAATATCTATTTCACCATTAGCACTTGAAATATCGAGCGTTTCAAATGCTTCGCCAAGTTCCGGACTTTTGGCGGAGACTCTCATCCCATCACTTTTAACATCAACTCGAAGCAACCGATTCTTGGGATTAGAAAACAAGGAAACGCGGCGAAGAGATCCTGAAATTTTCTCGCTATCAACAACAATTTTTATTTCATTCGAATCTGGGATAATCTTNTCATACTGAGGGTACTCACCATCAACAAGCCGAGAGATTAAGGTCGCATCATCATCTGCGAAAAGAATCTGATTTTCTTTGAGCGATATTTTGACTTCCGGCGACTCAACAAAAATCTTGGCAATTTCCTTTATNGCCTTGAGNGGCACGATAACACCAATCGACTCCCCTTCGCCCTCACCCGACAGCAATGCTTCNCTNGAAGCAACCGCAAGCCTGCGACCATCAGTCGCAACAACTTTNGTCAACTCGGATGTCAAACTGAAATAAAGGCCATTCAGGAAATACCGCGCCTCCTCAGTAGAAGCAGCAAACTCCGTCTTACCAATCATTGAAACCAGCAGTTCCCCTGCAATGGTAAAGGAATCACCATCAATTTCTGGCATTGGGGGAAATTCATCTGTAGGCAAGCCAGGAATTTTATAAACACCATCACCGGACTCAACTTGCACACGATCATTCCCAACCGTACTAAGTTTCACAACATGCTCAGAAGCCAGTTCGCGTACAATTTCANCAAGTTTTCTGGCAGACACGGTGATATCNCCTTCTTCAGTGATCTCTCCNGNAACATTGACTTTGATGCCAACTTCAAGATCCGTTGCNGCCATCTCAATCCTCCCGTTTCCNGCACGAATAAGTATATTTGAAAGGATCGGCAAGGTGTTCCGACCTGAGGCAACACCTTGTAGCATCTGAAGANACTTCGAGAGGTCCTCTTTTTGAAACATCAATTCCATCTGTAAATCCCCTTAACGAAAGCCCCGTAAAAAATCNAAACCACATCAACGTNAAAGTCNGAAGAATTACCATCNATCTTTAACATATAGTTAATTCNTTATTATTATATCATAATAATCCCNTCTTCAGCAACCCAAAAAACTTGACAAAACGCGCTAAGATGCCATACTATAAAACACGTTCCACGCAAGCATAATATTAAAATTTGAAAGGAGTAGTCCATTTGAAGAGAACATACCAACCAAGCCGCCGGAGACGAAGCAATAAATTTGGTTTTCGCAAGCGAATGTCAGACCGGCACGGCCGCAAAATATTATCCCAACGGCGAGCAAAAGGACGAAAAGTACTCAGCGCATAAAACCTCCCACAACCACCACTCGTCACCTCAGGAGTGTTCAGCTTGTCACGAACATTTGATGTTCCACACTTTTTCCGAAGCCCGATCATTTCCCTAATCAAACATGCTCGTCGCATAACAGATCCTCGCAAACGAGATCTATCACCTTCAATGTTGAACTTTGGGCCAGTTTGCTTCAAAATCGCCAGACACTTTGGCTTCTGCTTCGGAGTTGAGAATGCAATTGAGATCGCATATCAAGCACTTGATGAAAACCCTGACAAACGAGTATTCCTTTTATCGGAAATGATCCACAATCCCCACGTCAACGATGACCTAAAGAAACGCGGAGTGCAATTCATCAGCAAAACTTCTGGCGAGCAGTTAATCCCTTTCGAAGAGCTAAACGCAGATGATGTTGTAATTGTTCCAGCCTTTGGCACAACCATTGAAATTGAAAACGAATTAAACGAACGTAACATAAGCTTACATAAATACGACACGACATGCCCTTTTGTGGAAAAAGTTTGGACGAAAAGCGAAGAAATTGGACGGAGAGAGCACACGGTTATAATCCATGGCAAACGCGACCATGAAGAAACACGTGCAACCTTTTCCCACGCCAATACCAAAGCGCACGTTGTCGTCATCCTGAATATTGATGAAGCCGAGGACCTAGCAAAAATTATCCGTGGAGAAATGCCAGAGGAGTCTTTCTATGAACGCTTTGAAAACTGCTATTCAAATGGATTCAACCCACGACTTCATCTGAACCGAATTGGTGTTGTCAACCAGACAACAATGCTGGCAAATGAGACAGAAACAATCGCCAACCTGCTGCACCAAGCCATGATCAGCCGATACGGGAAAGAAAATTCACGCAACCACTTCATTGACACCAAAGACACCCTCTGCTATGCAACCAAGGAGAACCAGGATGCGACGCTCGCCCTGATTGAAGANGGAGCCGACTTTGCCATTATCATCGGCGGATATAATTCCTCAAACACAAGCCACCTTGTTGAGTTGTGCGAAGCNCATATNCCGACCTACTTCATTCGTGATGCAAACGAATTAGTATCTTCCAAGNAAATCCGCCACCTAGATATCCATACAAAAACACTNATGGATACTATCAACTGGTTACCTGAAAGGGNNGAAGGGAATACGATTGAAATAATATTGACAGCAGGCGCATCCTGCCCTGATGTCCTACTCGATGAAGTTATTCGCAAAATCATTTCGTGGTTTCCTGATAAAATCT
>PBXZ01000121.1:0-13287 GCA_002729415.1 Candidatus Poribacteria bacterium
CACTGCCGAGGGACAAGCCACTCACGTGGGCTCGACTAATGTCCAAATGGTCCAGTAGCGCCGCTGCATCTTCAGCGAGAATCTGCATCGAGTATTCCTCTTTACCCTGAGGGTGGGTGGATTGACCAGTGCCTCGTGCGTCATATGTGATTACCGCGTAGTGGTTACGGTATGCTGAGACCTGCGCAGACCAGGTATTGTGGTCCGCTGCTGTACCCATGATCAGCAACAAGGGTTCCCCTTGCCCCTCAATCTCGTAGTACACCTTGATTCCAGTTGCAAGGTTGACAAAAGACATGAATGCATTCCTTATTTGAGGCAGCAATACTAGTTCACCACGTAAGCTACAGCCAAACATCTGCCTACTGACCCGGTGGCGGTGATTTATTTGAATTCTAGAAGATGGCCGAATGAATATCCATGNAATGTAGTCCGCCNCGATGTGTGCAGAGGTGGCTGGAATTANCCACCTTTGATTTCGAGTGCCGTCGGGAGCGTTCGGAAGTTAGACTTAGGCGAGATTACACGATTGAATAGAGGAGGTGACTCGCAATGAAGATCGGTGTGTACATTTTTCCAACAACATACTCAATCTCCATCGTCGATCTTGCCCGAGCGCTGGAAGACCGGGGCTTTGAGTCGTTGTTTGTCCCAGAGCACACACATATTCCAGTGAGTAGGCGAACGCCATTTCCCGGCGGTGAACCACTACCCCAGGAGTATTCGAACACTCTTGATCCTTTTGTCGTCTTGTCGGCAGCTGCCGTAGCGACCCGGACGCTTCGCGTCGGTACNGGAATTTGCTTGGTAAGCCAGCGCGACCCTATCGTGACGGCCAAAGCTGTAGCCAGCCTGGATGTGCTTTCCGGCGGACGGTTTGAGTTCGGCATAGGTGCGGGATGGAACCAGGATGAGATTGAGAACCATGGTACTGCGTTTGATAATCGCTTCCGCATCATGGTCGACCGTGTGAAAGCTATGCAGACAATTTGGACCGAGGAAGAGGCCGCCTACGATGGGCCATTCACGCACTTTGAATCTGTCTGGTCGTGGCCGAAGCCGGTGCAGAAACCGTACCCTCCAATCTTGCTGGGTGGCGAGACCAAATACAGCCTACGGCGGATTGTGGACTTTTGCGATGGTTGGTTGCCACGCGGAAACAAGATGACCGATCCGAGTGCCGGTATGGGCGAATTGCGTGTTTATGCAGATGAAGCAGGTCGAGACATGGATTCCATCTCGGTCAGTGTGTTCAGGGCACCGCCGGAAGAGTCCTACCTTGCGAAGTGTCGGGAAGCCGGGGTCCTGCGAGTTCTGTTGGCCCTGCCATCGGAAGGACAGGATGTGGTGATGCCGCTGTTGGATCGGTACACAGCATTGCTGACGGCATGATCTGTGAAATCTGTCCTGATCAAATCTACAGGTCGGCCGTTGGTTAAAAACTACCGAGATACTTTAATCTGATCGTAAGGCGGTGGGTACTAGGTAACGATCGGTATCACTGATGGAATGAGGACAATTGAATCGGTCCTCGCGAGTTGCCAATTCGATGTCGATCACCAAATACCAATCTGCTCGAGGAGTCCAATCAGGGCGTGACAGAGCGAATTCGTTAGAATGTATGAGAATTGTCGACAGCCAACAGCGAGGAGATCAATATGGACATTGGAATGACTATTCCTACGCGTGGGCCGCTGGCAGTGCCGGAATCGATCGAACAGTTAGCACGGCGCGCGGACGAACTCGGTTTTGCTTACCTCGCCGTACCCGATCATATTGTAGTGCCACGGAGAATCGACTCGCGCTATCCCTACAGTGCGTCGGGTGAGTTTCCGGGTTCCGCATCTGGGTTCTGTTTCGACCAGTTCAGTGTGTTGTCCTTTCTTGCTGCGCTGACCGAGAAGCCCCGATTGGTGACATCGATTACAGTGATACCGCACCGTGGTGCGGTGGAAACCGCCAAACTCGTAGCAACTATCGATGTGCTCTCGCATGGGCGAATGACACTCGGTGTTGGTGCTGGCTGGATGCGGGAAGAATTCGAGGCACTCGGTGCGCCGCCATTCGACCAGCGTGGGCGGGTAACCGACGAGTACCTGCAGGCATTTAAAATACTGTGGACCGATGACGATCCGGTGTTCGAAGGTGAGTTCGTCCAGTTTAAAAACATCAGTTTTCTCCCTAAACCACGGCAAAAACCGTATCCGCCGATATGGATCGGTGGTGAGAGCGGTCCGGCGTTGCGACGCACGGCGCGGTACGGGGATACCTGGTACCCAATCGGCAACAACCCCCGTTTCCCACTCGGCTCGATCGAGCAGTTTATTGGCGCAGTCGCACGACTGGGCGAAATTGCGACCGCAGAGAACCGTGATCCGGCGAGCATCTCGCTGGTGTACTGTGCGCTGTGGTTCGATGAGACAAAGACACTGACTCTTGATAGCGGCAGGCGCCAACTGCTGAGCGGGACGGTCGAACAGATCGCCGAGGATATTGCGGTACTCGCCGAAACCGGCGTACAGGGTCTAATGCTAAATTTTCAGCGGGACACGCTGGAGCAGTCACTCGATAGCATGCAGTACTTTGCCGACGTCATCTACCCAGCAATGTAACCGCCCATGAACTCAGGTCAACCCACATTCGTTGCTATCGTGATAGGTTTGGCGCCGGCGGGTCGGCTGTGGTCCTGAGTCACTGCTGTGATCGATCACGAGCGCTTCACAATGTTGCCCGAATTCAATGCTGGCGGCGTGGACTCAACCGGGAAACGTAAAGCCACGCTGGTTGTGGTGGATTCGACGGAGGTCGGCCTTAATCAATAAGTAAATCTGGTATTGTTCGCGCTGGGGGCATTGCGTGGGGCCCTAAGTGCTCTTATTCCGCGCCCAGATATAACCATAGTTCTTTCGTAGTTTCTTTATCTTTTAAGAAATCGGAACCGGACTCTAATCAAGACTCGAGAATGACTCAGGATTTAACAAAAGAGGTACAAAGGCGTTATCACAGGTTGCTTGAGGAGGGCGCCAACCCAAATGAGTGGGCTTATGCTTGGCGCTCCGAGTACAACCGAGGAGGTTTCAAGGCGGTTGACTTTCTCATGGAAGAGGTTGTCAATCCCGGCAAATGCATCGGTTGTGCAGCTTGCCTAACGATATGCCCGGTCGACGTATTCGATTACGTCAACGAGAAACCACAGGATTCGCGAAACAGTGCCTGTGTTTTTTGTGAGTTGTGCGTTGATGCCTGTCCGGTCTTGCGTCCGACCGACAAGGATCTGCCCCGGCAAATGCAGTTGCGCGAACCGAGTATCGACGATGGGTTCGGTCCTTACGCCTATGGGGTACTCGCGAGGACGACCCGGGAATACATCCTGAAAGAGGGGCAGGACGGGGGTATCTGTTCAGCCCTCGCCATACATGGCATGCAGACCGGAGCGTTCAAAGGGGTCGTGGTAGGCAACGAAGACCCCGATAACCCACAGATGGGCCAGGCACAATTGGCGACCATACCCGAAGAGGTACTAGCAAGCGCTCGCTCCCGTTATTCATATCAGCCAAATACCCTGGCGCTGGTCGAAGCGATGGAACAAGGCATCGCGCCGCTCGCGGTCGTCGGTGTACCTTGCCAGGTAGATGGCGTGCGCCAGCAGCAGTTCTCGAGCATTCGGCTAGATGTAGCTGAGTGGTATCGCAAGAACATTGTGTTGGTCATCGGCCTGTTTTGTTCGGAAGCCTTCACAGAGGCAGGTATGGATTGGCTGGCCAGGGATCTGGGCGTTCCGAAACGGGATATTACGAACATCAATATAAAGGGGCGACTCGAAATTAAGCTGCGCGATGGACGTGAAGAAACACGGTCGCTGAAGGCCTTTGGTGAGTTTGCCCGACCTGCCTGTCTTTACTGTATGGACTACGCAGCAGATAACGCGGACATCGGGCTGGGTGGTATTGGACTCAACGGATGGACCTTCACGGTCATTCGAACCGAGGCCGGGCACCGCGCTTGGCAGGCATTACTTGAAGCAGGCTGGGTAGAAGTCAAGGAACTGGACGAGGTGCCAAAGTCAAAAGAACTCCTGGTCCGGCTTTCCCGCTACAAGCGCAACCGACCCTTGCCGGCGCTCATGCCGACACATTTGGAACGCGAGGCAATCGGCAATCTTGACCCGAAACATTACTATAGAGGCTGGGAAGATGGCTGTTCGGCGAAGGACTGGCGGCCTTTACCACCGCCTCCGCCAAAAAAGAAAAAGGCAAAGTCGAAGAGCGAGGAAAGCGCCCCATGAACCGCTCAAAGCCACGACTTGAGGACCTCAGTATCATCGTTTCCGGGCAGGGTGGAGACGGCTCCTTGACGGTGATAAATATACTGGCCGATGTCTTGCGATCGGTGGGTATGCGTGCTTATACCGAGCGTGATGTGTTGTCGCGAATCAAAGGCGGAATTGTTGCGGCCACATTACGCGCCTGTCATGTCGAGCGTCTGTGTATAGGCAGCCAGATCGATCTCATCGTCGTTTTCGACCTGTTTGCGATCCGCAAACAGGCTCACCGCCTTAATGATCGTAGCATCGTGATATACGATAGTTCTGGTGGCGATTTGCCGGATGATAGCGGTGTTCCAGAAGGTGCCCGGGTGATCGGCATTCCTTTCAGCCGACATGCGGTACGGGTGTTTAGGAGTGACATCTACAAGAACAGCATTTCTTCGGCGGTGGTGGGGCGCCTGATCGGTCTTGATGATGACGATATGCGAGCCGCGTTTGAGAAGCGTTTTGGTAGGCGCGGTACTCAAGCTTTGCAATACAACCTTGACGCGCTGGCGGTGGGTCATGAACTCGCCGATGAAGTCGGGTTGACAGTTGACGAAGGGCTTTATGAGATCGTTAGCGCCGATTCGAAACCCCATATGCTGATCACTGGAAACGAGGCAGTCGCCTTTGGGTTTGTCGTAGCGGGCGGACGCTTTTTTGCCGGGTATCCGATTACCCCTTCCACCGACATCATGGAGTGGCTGCAGAAGTGGTTGCCTCGGTTTGGCGGTGTTGTTCGACAAGCCGAAGACGAACTTTCAGTGATCAATATGGCTATAGGGGCGGCCCTTACCGGTACGCGCACGATGGTTGCGACTTCGGGTCCCGGTCTGTCGCTGATGCAAGAAGGCATCGGGCAACTGGGCATGGCGGAGATTCCGCTAGTCGTGGTTGATTCCCAGCGCAGTGGGCCAAGCACGGGCATGCCGACCAAGCCGGAGCAGAGTGACATTGACGTTCTGGTCTACGGAGGTCATGGGGACTTCCCCCGAATTGTCCTTGCGCCGGGCACCCCGCAGGAGTGTTTTCACATTACTGTAAAAGCCTGCAATCTCGCTGAAAAGTATCAACTACCGGTGTTCATAGCCCTAGACCAGGGGCTCTCACAGAACCTCGCGACGATAGATCCGATCGATGAGGGCCAGGTGGTGGTGGAACGGGGTAAACGTTTGGATGCCGAATCGCTGGCTGGCATGGCAGTTTATAAGCGGTACGCTTTCAGCGAGGACGGTGTTTCGGCCTTCGCACCGCCCGGTACGCCTGGCGGGATGTCGCTTGTCACCGGGAATGAACACGACGAGTTTGGCCAGGTCTCCACCGACCCCGGTAACCGTATGCGTATGATGCAAAAGCGTCAGAGCAAGTTAAAGACCATGCAGACTGACCTGCCGCGGGCGGTTACCCACGGTGTTGAAACTGCGGATATTGGCTTTATCGGTATTGGCATGACACATGGCGTGATACTTGAAGCGATGGATATCCTGGCTGCACGCGGTGTTCCAACCCAGTATCACCAGCCGCAGACACTATGGCCGATGCTTGACGAGACGCCGGATTTTACCCGGGGTTGCCCATGTGTCTTTGTTGTCGAATACAACGCAACGGGTCAATTGGCGAGACTCATCGTTGCGCACGGTGGCGCGGAGGCGCACATCGAAAGCGTCCTCGTCTATGACGGCGTGCCGTTACGAGCCGAAGACCTGGTTCAAAAGGTCATTGAACGCATGGATTCACGGAGACATAAGGCCGCATGACGGAGACATTTATGCCAACCCGACCCATCTGGTGTGCGGGCTGCGGAGATTTTGGTGTGCTCGAGGCGTTAATCACTGCTTTGGACGAGCTGCAGGTACCCGTGCATGACCGCATGTTCATTGCGGGCATTGGCTGTTCGGGTTCGTTGCAGAATTATCTGTCCTGTTATGGCTACCACGCCCTTCATGGCCGGGTTCTGCCGACCGCGACTGGCGTTAAACTTGCCAATCCCCAGCTTACAGTTGTCGGAGTGGGCGGTGACGGTGACGGTTATGCGATCGGTGGTGGGCATCTTGTACACGCGTTCAAACGCAACCCCGGTGTGACATATATCGTCATGAATAACGGCACCTATGGCCTGACCAAAGGACAGGCATCACCGACCAGTGTGGCCGGGTTCCAGGACAATATCGAAGAAGATCTCGATCCGATCATGCTAGGTCTGAGCATCCCGGGCTCGACATTTCTTGCCCGCGGTTACAGCGGCCAGCCTGCGCAGTTGCTGCAACTGACGCTTGCGGCGCTCAGGCATACCGCTGCAGGCCATGGGATGTCGTATCTCGAGGTGCTGTCACCCTGCGTGACCTACAACGATACCTACCGCGAATGGCGCACCAACGTTTTTAACATCGACAGCGAAGACGGTTACGACCCTGGCAACCGGGCTGGTGCGTTTGAACGTATGGCCAAACTGAGAGAGCAGGGCCGCCTGCCATTGGGTCTTATTTACCAGGGCGAACGCCCTGCTCTGGAGTCCCTGGCGCTTAACCCTGAATTTGTAGCTCCCGCCCGACAGGAATTGAATGATCCGGGCCTTGTTGCTGGTTATCGTGAAGCGATGCAGTCGTTCATCAGATAAATGGACCGGTCGACTGGCCTCGCACTGACGGCCATTCCGGGAATCCCGCTGGTCACAACAGGTTCCGACATTGTCGGGTTAATTTTTGCCGCGCTGTCTTCGCAGGAAATGTCACTTTGTTCCGGGGATATCCTGGTGATCACGCAGAAGATTGTGTCGAAGTCAGAAGGGCGGATGATTAATTTGTGCGATGTAGAGCCTGGCGAGCGCGCTGTTGAGCTCGCCCGCAAGACGGCAAAGGATCCCCGACTCATCGAGCTGGTGCTGTCGGAATCTACCGAAGTCGTGCGGGCGGTGAATGAGTTGATCATAGTGGCTCACAGGCTAGGTCTCGTCCTTGCCAACGCCGGGATCGACGCCTCGAACGTAGGCCCACAAGATCCGGTTGAACAGGTGATCCTTCTGCCGGAAGATCCGGATNAAAGTGCTCNTGAATACCGCGCACGGATNAAGCGTGAGACNGNCACAGATATTGGTGTAATCATNAACGACAGTGTGGGCCGGGCCTGGCGCATAGGAACTGTTGGTCTCGCGATCGGTGTNGCCGGNGTGCAAGCGCTGGAAGACCANCGGGGAAAGCCTGACCTTTTCGGAGTGCCGTTAAAGGTCAGTGAAGAAGCGGTGGCTGATGAACTGGCCAGTGCGGCATCGCTGCTGCAGGGGCAAGCAGGAGAAGNTTCCCCAGTGGTGCTGATTCGTGGTTTTAAGCAGGCCTCCGATGANCAGTCTGCAGCGACCCTGATCCGCCCACGTGAGCAGGACCTCTTCCGATGAGCACCNCGGACATTGACATTGCGGGTTGCCGCTATGTTGTTTTGTCGGGCGGCATTGGCGGCGCAAAACTTGCTCAAGGACTCTCTTTGTGCCGACCCGCTGAGGAACTCTTGGTTGTGGGTAACATCGGTGATGATTTCGAGCATTGGGGATTGCATATCTCGCCGGATCTGGATACGTTGATGTACACGTTGGCGGGCGTTGCCAACTCAGAGCTTGGCTGGGGGCGGGCCGGTGAAACCTGGCATGTACTGGAAGGGNTTTCTGAGCTGGGTGGCGAGACTTGGTTTCGGTTGGGCGACCGGGACCTCTCCGTGCATATTGAGCGGTCGATGCGTCTCAAGACCGGCGACCCCCTGTCGTGGGTTACGGTCGATCTGTGCCGTGCGTTTGGTGTCGGTTTACTGATTCTGCCGCCGACCGATGACCGGGTGCGAACGATCGTCGAGACGCCGGGCGGCCCTTTGGATTTCCAGACCTATTTCGTTCGTAATCGGTGTGAGCCGGTCATCACGGGATTGCGGTATGAAGGCGCGTCAGAAGCCGCTTTGTTGCCAGCCGTTATCACCGCTTTAGAAGACCCCGAACTCAAAGCTGTAATTCTGTGTCCATCCAACCCCTTCCTGAGCCTGGATCCAATTCTGGCAACAGCAGACCTGCGAAATAGGCTGCGGAGGTGTAAGGCGCCAGTGGTTGCGGTGTCGCCGATGATCGGTTCACNGGCATTCAAGGGTCCCACCGCAAAGATCATGGCGGAACTGGGCTATGAGGCATCCACACTGTCTATTGCCCGTTACTACGCTGATTTTCTCGACGGTTATGTGATAGATGGGGCCGACCACCACGTCTCGCCTCAAATCGAGGATCTTGACATTCGGGTTGAGGTAACCGCTACGCTGATGGAGACCTTGGACCAAAAGTTTAGCCTGGCTGCCGATGTGGTTGCGTTTTCTGAGACAATGCTGGGAGTTCCCCTGAGCTGAAGGAGTGATTTCAATGTCTGATCGACTCCCGTGGGCGGTCGTGCCGCTGAAGTCCGCGCAACATGCCAATAGCCGGTTGTCTTCGGTGCTGACATCGACCGAACGTCAGTGCCTGTTCGAGGCCATGCTCCTGGATGTACTGTCGGCCCTGGGCGACACCACCCAACTCGGTGGGATTCTCGCTGTTACTGATTGCCCGGTGGCCCGGCGCCATTTTCGGCGCGTCGGTGCAAGGTTGCTCAATGATCCGGATGAGGCGGGTCTGAATGCGGCCGTTTCGCAGGCAGCGTATGCGCTCGAACAGCAGGGTGTCGAAAGTTTTTTGACCGTACCGGGTGATACGCCGGCGGTCACCGCTGTCGAGATCGATCGGGTGGCGAGTTCAATTAATAAGAGCAGAGGGTTGGTCCTGGTACCGGCGAGGGATGGCCGGGGTACGAACTGCTTGGCGATGTCATTGCCGTTAATGGTGCCGCCACTGTTTGGCCCAGACAGTGTCGAGGCACATATCACAGCTGCCCGAAGACAGAATATTAAGGCGCAGCTGCTTTCTCTGCCGGGTTTTGGTTTCGATGTAGACACACCGGACGATTTGCTGCGGGTCAATGAGTTTTCCCAGGCCAGTAAGACGAATATGTATCTCGAAGGTATTCGGCTTGACCGGAGGCGTATTGGTTTGGAGACCGGCATACGGTCGGAATTTGCGGTGATGCGATGAAAGTGCAAGCGTTTCAACTGGGTCGCTTTTTGGAAAGACGGCCNGAACCGCAAGAAGCCCGGATGCTGGGTGCCAGCACAGAACTTAGCCCGCTTATGGAACTTGCTGCGACTTTGCGGGACCGAGGTCACGGCGATGTTGTGACCTATTCGCCAAAAGTGTTTGTACCGCTGACAGCACTGTGCCGGGATGTTTGTCATTACTGCACTTTTGCTAGGCAACCGCGTGAACTCATTCACACCTACTTGTCCGAGTCACAGGTGCTTGAGATTGCNCGGGCCGGGAAAGAGAGGGGCTGTCACGAGGTGTTGTTTACCTTGGGCGACAAGCCGGAACTTCGTTACCGCGCCGCAAGGGAAGCGCTTGAAACGCTCGGATTTGACACCACTGCCCAATATTTGGCCCATATTGCCGGCCGTGTTTTTGATCAGACTGGCCTGTTGCCGCACATCAATGCCGGCATNTTGGAGGCGGATGAGATGGNGGCNCTCCGAGAGGTCTCGGCATCGCAGGGAATCATGCTTGANTCGGCCGCCCACCGNCTGTCCGAGCGCGGNGGTCCCCACTACGGTTCNCCAGACAAGCAACCGAAGGTTCGCTTGGCCAACATCGAACTGGCGGGNCGTTTAAAGATTCCCTTTACGACCGGTATTTTGATCGGAATTGGAGAAAATCGCGCCGAGCGTATCGATTCTCTGCTCAAGATTCGGGCGTTACACGATCGGTATGGCCACATTCAGGAGCTGATCATTCAGCCATTTCGAGCAAAGCCCGATACGTTGATGGCGACATTCCCCGAGCCAGATACGCCGGACCTATTGTGGACAATTGCGGTGGCTCGAATCTTGTTCGGGCCAGATATGAATCTACAGGCGCCACCCAATCTTTCGCCGGGTGTAGAAGAGAAATTGATTCACGCTGGGATTAACGATTGGGGGGGCGTATCGCCGGTTACTTTGGATCACGTGAATCCAGAGGCGCCTTGGCCCAGGATTGCCGAGTTGCAGGCTAAAACCCACCGATCTGGAAAAACATTGATTCCCCGGTTGCCCGTTTATTCCAAATATGTCGAGGACAGCGCCAAGTGGTTGTCACCAGCGGTATCCAGCCGTGTTCATCGCTTGATTGATGCAGAAAGCTGGCTGAGGACAGATCGTTGGGTGCCCGGCGAGTTAGCAGAAGCACCATTTTCAGTCGCAGCTGTGCCAATGAAAAAAGCAACTGCGGATCTTCATTTCATTTTTGATCGAGTCANCCAAGAAATCGATCTTACCGAAAATGACATCGTTCGTCTTTTCCGTTCTCGCGGAGATGATTTTCTGGAAACATGCAAATTTGCGGATCAACTAAGGAGAGATGTCAACGGGGATGTGGTGACGTATGTGGTTAACAGGAACATCAACTACACCAACATCTGCGGTTATCGTTGCGGGTTCTGTGCCTTCTCGAAAAGCAGCAGTCGCAGCGGACCACGGGATCATCCATACCTGATTGATCTTGCCGAGATCCGCAGGCGTACACAGGAAGCCTGGCGTCGCGGCGCAACGGAAGTGTGTCTCCAGGGCGGGATTCATCCGGACTTTACAGGAGATACCTACCTGTCTATTTGTCAGGCCATAAAGTCTGAAGTTCCCGGCATCCATATACACGCATTTTCTCCGTTAGAAGTAATGCAAGGCGCTCGAACGCTAAGGATTTCGGTGGCTGAATTTCTCGAGGCGCTAAAAAACGTGGGTCTTTCTACGTTGCCAGGTACCGCAGCAGAGATTCTCGATGATGAAGTAAGGCGAGTCATTTGCCCGGATAAGCTTACGACCAAAGAGTGGCTAGATGTGATTAAGACAGCCCACAAGACGGGGTTACCGACTACAGCTACGATAATGTTCGGCCATGTAGACAAGCCGCAGCACTGGGCTCGTCATTTGATTCATGTTCGAAAATTACAGTCTCAAACTGGAGGATTTACCGAATTTGTTCCCCTACCTTTTATCCATCAGGAAGCGCCGATGTATCGGCGTCAGAATTGTCGAAAAGGCCCGACATTTCGTGAGTCTGTTCTGATGCATGCAGTTGCGCGAATTGCGCTCCATCGACACATATCAAATATACAGGTCTCGTGGACTAAGATGGGTAAAGCCGGGGTTATACAGTGCCTTCGAGCGGGAGCGAATGATGTCGGCGGGACGTTGATGAATGAATCCATTTCTCGCGCTGCCGGGAATCAAAACGGACAGGAACTCCCGCCGGGAGAGATGGATCAACTCATTCAAGACGCTGGAAGAGTACCGCAGCAACGTACAACTAAATATGAAAACCCCGAGATTGATCGTAGCCTGGAATCTTATAATGCACCGCCCCTCGCGTCCTTGCAGAATCAAAGTAACGGAGTGAAATTGAGCGACCTCCTGCAATCAAATACACCACCTGCGAGCAAGAGGAACAATAGTATTTCAACTGGCTGGTAACCTGGCAGATACTCGCAGTAACGCATCAGTTTTCGGTCAGCCAGATAGTTAGATAGAATTTGCTGAAGACCTGACCAAAACAGCCAATCGAGTCGTGTCGAAATCGACTTGACTCGACTGCATTAAGACGGCAAACACGCCTCCAATCGATCGATCGCTGTATTCAGCGTCTCAAGCTGATTGGCAAAACAAAGGCGCAACCATCCTTCTGGCGCACCGAACGTTGTCCCGGGAACCAGGCCTACGCGGGCNTCGCGAACCAGTTGTTTACAAAAGGCAAGTCCGTTCGTCATGCCCTCAACCGAAAAAAAGGCATAAAACGCACCTTCCGGCCAGCCGATCTGAATCCTTGGGTTTTTAGAAAGTCGCTCGTACACAAGATCACGGGCGCGCTCGTAGCGAGCGATCTGCGCTGCAATGAATTCTTCCCCTTCCCGCAATGCAGTGATTCCAGCGATCTGGGTAAACGTAGCCGCGCCCGCGAAATTAAACTCGTTCATCATCTCGAGTGATTTACCGAATCGGTCCGGCGTAATCAGCCATCCCAATCGCCAGCCTGTCATCGCCCACGGTTTTGAAAAGCTGTTGATCACGATCAATCGGTCTTCTGGATTCGCATGTTCAAGAAAAGATGGCGCGTGTTTCATGCCGTAGACGATGCGAGCATACACTTCGTCCGCAACCAGCCAAAGACCCCGTGAACGGCAAAAGTCGAGGACTTCCCGTTGTTGATCCGACGATATCATCCAGCCGGTTGGGTTGCCCGGCGAGTTAACGAAAATCACCCGCGTTTGATGATCGACCGCATCAAATAGCTGATCGAGATCGAGTTGCCAGGATCTATCTACTAGGCGAAGAGGGACCGGGCGGAATTCACCGCCCAGTATGTCTACCGTACCCCGAACATTCGGCCATAGCGGCACCGGGCAAACGACGTTGGTTGCCGGCTCAACAAGGAGTTGGTGACTTACCATGATGCCGCTCATTCCAGACGCCGTCACGGTAACCCGGTCCATCGCCATCGCNATCCCGTAGAGCGATTCGGTATANGCNGCGATAGCNTCNCGNAATTCNGGGATNCCNCTGTTCGGGGTGTAAAAGGTNNGACCACTTCGCATCGCTTCAACCGCAGCATTGCAGATGAAGTCAGGGGTAGANACATCCGGTTCACCGAACCAAAGCGGAATCATCCCCTCAAGACCGATGGCATCGTTGGCCACCTCACGAATTTGTGAGATAGGCATTTCCTCGATAGCTTGTCGAAGTTCAGCAGTGGAACCTATTTTTGATGCTTGTGACATCGTAATTCTCGTCGCTCTTGAGGCCTACCCTCGGGTATAGGGAATCTCAGTTGGCACTGCTACCGGTTTAATACTCACGTACGATCTACGATCTAGAACTCGTTACGCAAGATTAACAAG
>PBXZ01000122.1:0-51374 GCA_002729415.1 Candidatus Poribacteria bacterium
GGTGGGTTTGTGCGGCAAAAGAACTGGATATCAGGAAAAGAGCGTTGGAACAATGAAATCAACCGCTGTTCGCATTCCACCATGATATTGGCATTCGATTGTCGTAGATCATTCAGCATGCTGGCAAACATGATTTCGTCACCAATACCCTGTTCAGCCCAGATCAAGATAGTTTTTCCAGATAGGTTGGATCCGTTCCAGNNGGGTTGNTGNAATGGACGATTTTCAGAGGGNAAGTCGTCACATTTCCATCGCCATTGATACTGTTGCCAGCCGTTTTTAAAGTCTNCNNTTAGGAGTTGTAGTGTACCAAGGTTATAATGTGCTCTTTCACATTCACCNTGTAGTTTTTCAATGGCTTGGTGATAAGTACGTGCAGCTTGATGTAACTGTCCGGAGGCTTGTAGAGCTGNGCCTAAATTGTTGTAAATTTCGGCGTCATTTGGGTTTAGCGNCAGAGCTTNACCATAAGCTTCAATAGCTTGTTGAAGTTGACNTAGTTCCCGAAAAGTATTACCCAAGTTATAATAGGCATTAGGATTATTTGGAGTAATCTTGACAACTTTGTGATAGGCGTGAACAGCTTGTTGAAAATGTCCCAGTTCTGTTAGGGCATTACCTAAGTCGTTTTGAATCTCTTCNTTTTCAGGATTAAGTTCAATAGCATGCTGNTAGGCCTGTATAGCTTCTTCTTGCCGTTTTTGTCCTTGAAGTATATTACCGAGATTACCGAAAAAAACGGGTTGTCTGTTATCTATTCCAATAGCCTGATTAATTAAATCTATGGCNACATTGTGTCTCCCNACTTGGTAGGCAATAATACCCAGTAGATGGTAAGCATTGGCATTTTGGGGTTGGTCCTGAAGAACCTGTTGATATAANTGCTCGGCTTGTTNCAATTCCCCTTTNTGATGAAAAGAGATGCCCTTTTGCATCCTATTTTCCATGTTTATAGANGATTTGTTAATCATTTGNNCTATATTTTATGCGNCTCTTACCNTCAAATGAAATTCGTGGCCAATCTCTGTCCCAATTTTCAGATTGAAATGGAATATAGTGACAAGCTAATGCATGTCTAGGGCTACCTTTTTTCAACACTGNGCTNCCACTATGAATCAATCGGCCGTGAAAGAGAACCACNTCACCTTGATTAACAAAAATNGATACTTCCTCGTTACCATTCTCAATAAAAACCTTATCTACTTCAGGAAAGTATCGGTTTTTCTGCTGATCTTCGTACGTTTCCGCCTGTNAAAATTCAAGTGGGACATCCGTCTTTGTAATCAATCGGCCTTTATGAGANCCNGGTTGAACNCGCAAAGCGCCGTTTTCTTGGTCAACANTNGTCATTGCTATCCATGCTGACATNCAATCGGGCAAATAGTACTGATCTTGGTGCCGTTCGTGTTCAGANCCTTCGTAAAANTGCATGGTTTGGATTGCTTCCGGATCGTCTCCAAAACAATCAGANAAAGGTTTCCTCAAGNGTGGGCTGATTAAGAATTTCAAGACTTCTGGGTCGTAGAAATGTTGGTTGAAGGTNCGNTATCCATATTTGTTTTGTTGTTTGAACCCTTCAATTGATTTACGNCCGCTTTTGAGATCTTCCATATGTTGCACAAATGNTTGGCAGTCTTGATACGTGAAAACNTGGTTAAGGATTATATATCCATGCTCTTGGTAACTATCAATTTGTTCTGAACTTAAACCGAAATTTTGGATTTTTTCAACCATTAAGGTATCTCNTGCTTGTTATATTCCAATATCAATCCACAAATCCAGTGTCACTCGGANACCTAATGATATGCAGTAGAAATACATGGGGATCACCAACCAAACTACCACAAAGTGTTTAAGAAAATTTCAAAAACAACTGTCTGAAAAAAAAGCAGAGTAATGGTAATGTAGAATATCNGATGGTTTTTTTGGANATCGATATGTCTTTTCAAGTGTTTTGCCGTAGGTATGAGGATAAATGGNGCCATGAANATCCATATACGTTCNGTTTCTGCTGTNTANAGGGTAGAAAAACNGATTGGAATCAGAGTCGATACATACGCNAGNAGGAAATTAAGTGATTCAGAAGTCGATTCCTGNTCTTCTTGTTTTTCCATGTTGCGTCCCTTGAATTTNAGGGATGGAATTTGCTGTATTGTGCCGATCAGTTCGCGNGTCCACAACGTAACTGTTATGGCACCTAGACATGAAAAAAAGGCAAAAAAGTTCGTTGCGCTGATGAANAGGTAACGTGACAATGTCTCATAGCCTGTACCAAGTCCCCCATGATGGACACTACCGTGTTCNTCAATATAAANNGCTCCCATTAANCAGGAAATCGCATTATAACCAGTTGTTACNTACATTAAAAGGTAAACGAGACAAAAAGTACATCCTGATACACATAGCNTGGTAACGTGATTTTTGAAAGCCTTTTTGTTGTTTATGTAAGTAAAGCCGGTTAAGGTAATAAAGTAGACACCTAAAAATGTGGTTGCAAACGTTAGGAACATTGACNAGNCGAGAAACAGCCCAGTAAGAATAGCAAGGAGNACTGATCTTTTTTCTACAGCAAGGAGATAAAAATAGATGCTAGAAATCAAAAATATAGCATAGAAAGCATCCATACAGGTTGCTGTTAGGAGAACAACATTTGGNGTNACCAGGTAGAGGGCCAGAGTATAAAACGCAACCCGCTGATCAAAGATTTGTTTGGCAATCAAGTAGAGAGGTATCAGACTGATTGGGGCAGTGAAAATAATCAAGAATGCTTTGGTCAATCTATCGTACCCAAAGTATTTGGTAGTTATCCACAGCGTAAGAACGGAACCCGGAGGATGCGTTCCGGCATGGGTTGTAAGTTGGTTGGCTTTGGCGGTATAGTTCTCCAAGATGTCTCCTAGGCTCGCAAACTTAGGCACATCTGTCAGGTATTGTGCAACACCGTGGTTGGTGATTGGAGGTAAAAACTGCCCGTTAATCATGGTTACGCTGACGTCAATCGCAACTTTTAATCCTATAGTTATGGCTAGTATTATTGGTGCTGGGATGACTAACTCAGCTTTAAGAATGGTTCTTATCAGATAAATGTAGAGAACAAAAACAATAATTGGCAGGAAAATCCATTTGTTCAGATCTTGGGCAGGGCCACCGAAAATAGGCGCGGTGATTTTATTAACTTGTAGAGAGATCTGATAATGCTCGATTAGAAATGGCGACAGACGGTGAAATGTCCATAGTACAGAAACCACCAGACAAAATTGGAATGGGATTGAACGGTATATACGCTGGAAGACCATGGTATTATCACCACCTGGTTTGCCGATTCAAACTTTTTCTTTGATTTGCATTAATCTTTGACCGGCTTCAAGGAGTGTTGGTTCAGGCTTGCTGAACATGAACCTGAATTTCGTTCGACCAAGTTCCAACTGGCTGTAAAAACTGGATCCCGGTACACCACCAACTCCGATTTCTTTGACTAACCAAACCGCGAATTTGGTATCATCCTGAAAACCGAAATGACCGATATCAGTCATTATATAGTAAGCGCCTTGCGGACAGTAGCAATGGAATCCGGCATCAGCTAATAATTTTAACATCAGCTGGCGTCTATGATCATACCACTCGACCAATTGCTGATAATAGGTGTCTTCTGATCGAAGGGCAACGGCACCGGCTATTTGAAGAGGGTGTGGTGCGCCAACTGTTAAGAAATCATGCATTTTTCGGATCGCGTTGGTCAAGTATTCTGCGGCCACAACGTATCCTAGTCGCCAGCCTGTCATCGAATAGGTTTTGCTTAGACCCGAAATTGTAATCGTTCGGTTTCGCATTTCCGGTAGAGATCCAATGCTGATGTGCACCTGATCGTCATAAATCAGGTACTCGTACATTTCGTCTGTAACAGCTAAACAGTCGTATTCACAACATAATGCTGCGATTTCTTCGATTTCTTGTATGCTAAACACCTTTCCTAGTGGATTGTTTGGATTATTCAGAATAATTGCCTTGGTGCGCGAACTAAATGCGCTGCGCAGTTGATCAGAATCATAACTGAAGGTGGTTGACCCATCAGGAATAATAGTTTCACGCAGAGGAACATATACTGGTTCAGCACCCGAAACTATAACATCTGGACCATAATTTTCATAAAATGGTTCTAGAATCACAACCTCGTCACCTGGGTTGATGATGGCTAACATTGTGGACATCATGGCCTCGGTAGCTCCACAAGTGACGGTTATGTGAAGGTCTGGTTCGGTTGGAATTCCATTGAACTCCATCATCTTTTCTGAAATTGCCTGACGAAATTCTGGCGCGCCCCATGTAATACTGTATTGGTTGTATCCTTCCTCTATAGCTTGAATAGCTGCTTTTTTTACCTTTTCAGGTGTAGGGAATGCAGGTGTTCCTTGTGACAGATTAATAGCCTCATACTGATTACAACGTTGTGTCATCATTCGGATCACAGATTCAGTGAAGAGCGTTGTTTTGTCGGAAACCATTGATTTTTTAATGGCTAGGGACACGTTTTCTACCTTGTGTTTTTTAGTTTTGAAAGAAAAAATCTTCCGCTGTCTTACTAAGGATTTGGTCTATGTCTGCTTCCGAAAGGAAGTCCAGTTGATCCTTGATCAGTCCAATGCTATCTTGGTAGGTATGATCCTCTACCTGATAAGGGCAATCACTTGCCCACATCATTCGTTCAGGGCCAAATGCCTGGTAGACTCGATATATCAAGTGATTAAGATCATTATAAGGTGGAGACTTTTGTCCCAATGCGTAAAAAGCAGACACTTTAACCATTACTCTCGGGTGTTTGGCCATGTGACAAAGTTGATCTATGTGTGATTCTTGTATCGGCTGGTTGGCTCCTATGCGACAGAGGTGGTCGATGATGACCGGAGTATCCGGAAACTGCTGACATTGTCGGTCAAGATCAAGTAAAGCATCTGAGTTAATCAAAGGACACATAGCAAGGTTATGTTCAGCACCAATGGTAAACATTCTTNTGTATCCTTCTCCACTTAACCATGNACCAACTGGTACGCTTGTCGGATAGATCCGAAATCCTCGAATNCCTCGGTTTGCCAATTGGNTCATCTCNAATTCTAGGTTTNCCATATTATTCTGATTAATNACAGCGATACCGGAAAAAATGCCGGAGTATTGCTCNATCACGTTCAACATATAGGAGTTATCGAAACCGTAAAAACTCATCTGGATCAATACAATACGGCTAACATGTGCGGAGTTCGTATGATGGAATAATTCTTCAGGGAGAAAAGTGGATGGTTTCATCTCACTTTTTTGGCAAGATTCAGCAACTGGATAANGATTGAAGTCATCGGTCCAAACATGGACATGAGCATCAATATAATCCATTTGATCTTCCTTGAAATNGGTATTGNGTTTTGGAAATAATTGGGCTACANATCCGTATCATGTCGACCTCTGTATACTTTCCCGTTTTTNATGATTACTATGGGNTCAAGCTTCTGATGGCCNGTACGGATTTGACCGTGNGTATCCACAAGTTGAAACTCGCCCGNACGGAGTTCGAAAATNACAGCATCTCCCCATGCTCCAATACGCAAGGTNCCGATATGNTCNGGCATTAACACTGTTTGTGCNGGAACCGAAGTCACTTTAGCTATCACATCATCAATAGGAATACCCAGATGAAGAAACTTGGTAGCAATTGTGGCTAGATCATATACTGGTCCATCGACGTTGTACGCGTGAAGATCGGATGAAATTGTTTGTGGATCGACTCCCTGTGACATCGCGTTTTCAACGACATCCCAGGAAAACGAGCCGGCACCGTGCCCAACATCAAAGATAACACCTCGTTCGATAGCCTGATGAACCGATTGGCGTACTTGTCCATGTTGATCTAAAATACCACACTTCATTCCGTGAAAACAGTGGGTAAGAATATCGCCTTTCCCCATCATGTNCAGAATGTCATCAATTGAATCGCACCAAGCATCCTGTGGATGCACCATGATAGGAAGACCGGCAGCNTCTGCTGCCTCACGGGCACGNTGCANCGGCAACATCCCCGATCTTTTACTGACGATACTATTTNTGGTTAAACGTACNTTAACGCCTAAAATAACCTCTCGGTGCTGTTCNATTACCTGGCAAGCTTTGTCTACGTTAGCATATTCCGGTATTTCAAACTCTCCAATTTCTTGACTGATCATTCCCTGGGATGAAATNTTAAGCTGGGCTAAGATTCGTGTCTCACTGACATCAATGACATATTTTCGAAAACCAGGGAATGTATCCGCTCCGGCTGAACCAGCATCAACGACTGTCGTCGCCCCTCTAGCTAGACAGGTGGGATCTGGGNGAATACCGTAATGACTAACACCGTAAAATACGTGGACATGTAGATCTATCATTCCAGGAGTAACCAAATATCCACTTGCATCTATGATTTCGTGTGCCTCAGCTTTCGGCAGCTCATCACCAATTTCAGTGACTATACTTTTGGCAAAGGCAACATCTTTTTTCGCATGAATACCCTGTGCAGGATCGATAAGTGTCCCGCCTTTAATGAGCAAGTCGTAAGTCACGTTTTTTTAACCTCTTATAGTAGGAGGACTTAGCGAATTAAGTCTTCTTACTGCACTGTAATAGCTTCTGGTTTGTCGTATGAACTAGGTTCGTCCCGAAAGGAATATCCTAGGTCTTCTAACTGATATTGGGGAAAGTAACCTAACAATTCTTTTGCTAATGATAAATCCCATCGTCGTTTTGAGCTTTCGCCAACAACAGTTATAGTTTTCAATCCGGTGAAATGGGTTTCTAACGCTAACGTGTAAGCTTGAACCAGATCGGGAAAGGCAATCCACTGTGGTAGTATAGGTGTCTTTTTTGAATCAGGGTCGTCAATATCTATTGGCTTAGGTATGCGTAGACACAAAGCACAAAGACCATACACTTGAGAATAATACGCAGCAATCTGTTCACCAAGGTGTTTGGTTAGCGCATATGTGCCCACCGGCTTGGCAGGAACGTTACCTTCCACCCAACTTGGTGGGAGATATCCCCATACAACTGTTAGACTACTAGTATATATTACTTTTTGAACACCGGCTCGCTGAGATGCCTCAAAGAGATTATAAGTACCTTTCACATTAACATCAAACCGCTGCTGGTTAAAGGTATCGTCTTCGTAATCACCTTCGTGTCCNGTAGCGATAGCTAGATGAATTACAATATCAATGCCCTGCGTTATTTTAAGGACTTGGTCTAGGTTAACNAGGTCGACTTGGTGCCATCTGTCGTCTTCGGTGTTATGGGTGTTGCTGAGAAGACAGAGTTCATGTTTGTTTTCCAGCACTGGGACTATCTTTCTACCNATAGTCCCTTTAGCACCAGTGATAAGTATTTTCACGAATCTATCTCTCAATTGACACAGTGATATAATGACAATAAGGTTTTAGATGTGAGTTTATTCCGGTCTCATCGACTCACCGCGGAGCAGAAACGCCCTAATATCATATCTACCTGGGCGTTCGACAGGTAGATCACCATNATCAATCATCAACTCCAGCGGTGAACACAACGTTCGAACAGGCATCTGCACCACTTCATGCATTCNGGCCGATTCATAGATCGCCATGATAATTTCAACGGCAGCACGTCCATTTTTGGCATCTCCACGGTGTTCTGTTTTTCCTTCAATCCACTCCACAAGTTCACTTGCTTGTGCAANCTGCTGATTTTTACCGTCTGATGGACGTTCCTCCCAATCGGTTGATTTATTNTTGAGTAGACGTGCGCGNCCTTCGGTCAAGTCAATAATACCGTCAGAACCATAGATNATTCCACCTTGATAATTGGGGCCAGCGATTTCTTGAAGTANCATACCAATACAGCCATTCTCGAAACCAATGATTCCTGCNCTCCGGTCTTCGATCGGCGTCTCTCGNTCATAACGCTCAGTTTTGCGTTCGACATTACCAATTACCCATTCTGCNTGTGGATCGCTAAGNACATAGCGCATCATGTCAAAGAGATGAGAGCAATCATTTAGTAATCCTTGTCCCCCTCTACACACAATCTGAGTNGGTTGGCCAATAGNCCCTTCCGCAATGAGGGTACGAGCATCTGTCCAAGCGGAATTGAACCGTCTTTGGTGTGCGATTGCCACTTTGACATCATGTCGCTTGGCTGCAATTAGCATTTCGTCGCATTCATTGAGATCTGTTGCCATTGGCTTTTCACACAAAATTGCCTTTGGTTTTCGTGCACAGGCGGCGATTGTCATTGGTGAATGTAATTTATGCCATGTGGCCACACTAACAATGTCAAGGTTCTCATTGTCAAGCATTTCACGGGCATCATGATAACGTTTGTTGATGCCGTATCGGTCTCCGAAGCCGTTCAACGACACATCAACAGGGTCTGCAATTGCAACCATCTCTACTGCATCAACACCTTGATAACCAACCGCGTGCGCGTTAGCAATACTACCACAACCAATAATTCCAACACGGTATTTTGTATCTGACATGTTTAAGTACCNTTTTATGTTTTAATCACAAAATGTCCACTTGCATCCAACTCATACCTATTGTGAGNTTATTGACCCGAATTCACAAGAGTTCAAAAGCAACTGATAACGGTATGACATTATAACAAGTATAAGTAAAATATCAATCCTAAGTTNNACTTAGGAATCGAAACAATCCCGTCAATTTANAAGGGAATCGGATGTCTTCGCTACCTANTTTAAAACCTCTTGCACCTTCATTGGGTGTGAGCTATAATACTTTGAAACTAGTGTAATGGGGTTAAGAGGGAAGATAANTATGTTGCATAANGGTAGCGAATTTCGAAAAAAAGTTGCGCTTGCTGANATGCTCAAAGGGGGCGTTATTATGGACGTCACTAATGCGGAGCAGGCAAAAATTGCTGAAGATGCGGGTGCTGTTTCTGTTATGGCATTGGAACGGATACCAGCTGATATTCGGCGTGATGGTGGTGTCGCACGGATGACTGACCCATTATTAATCAAGGAAATTCAGAATGCTGTCAGTATACCAGTAATGGCCAAATGTCGAATTGGTCATTTTGCAGAAGCTCAGATATTAGAGGCAATCGGTATTGACTTTATCGACGAGAGCGAAGTTTTAACCCCTGCTGATGAAAAGTATCATATTGATAAGACCAAGTTTAATGTGCCATTTGTCTGCGGCTGTTTAGACCTCGGTGAGGCGTTGCGACGAATTTCTGAGGGGGCAGCTTTAATCCGCACCAAAGGGGAAGCAGGTACCGGTAATATCATCGAAGCTGTTCGACATATGAGGTCCGTTCAAAGCGAAATCAAGCGAGTTCAAATACTTGGTGATGAAGAACTTGTTAGTTTATCCAAGAACCTGGGTGCGCCTGTTAGTCTCGTCCGTGAAATAAAGGAAACCGGTAAGCTCCCTGTTCCAAATTTTGCTGCCGGTGGTGTTGCGACTCCCGCTGATGCTTCTTTGATGATGCAACTTGGTGCCGAAACGATTTTTGTTGGTAGTGGGATATTTAAGTCCGATAATCCAAATAAACGGGCTAAAGCTATTGTTCATACGGTGACACATTATATGGATTTTGGTGAAGTTGCTAAGGCGTCAGAAGGGCTTGGCGAACCAATGAAGGGTATTGAAATTGANACAATACCAGATGAGCANCGTTTACAAGAGCGCGGCTGGTAACAATCCAAATAGCAGCGATGAAAATTGGGATTTTAGCGCTNCAAGGGGATTTTGAACTCCACGGTCGAATGTTGTCTACATTGAGTGTGGATGCTGATTANATTCGCAAACCCGATCANTTGAATTCTTGTCATGGGCTGATTATTCCTGGNGGTGAATCAACTACATTGATAAAGTTGATGCNGGGGNCGGGTTTGTTTGAGGCTATTAGTAGTTTTGCCAAGGATAAGCCTGTTTTTGGAACTTGTGCTGGGTTAATAGTGCTTGCTACGGATTTGATCAATTACANTTTANATACACTCGGTTTGATTGATCTATCTGTGGAAAGAAATGCATATGGGCGTCAAATCGATTCGTTTATTGATTCAATAGAAATTCGTATCGATGGGAAAACTGATTTTTTTGAAGGTGTGTTTATACGAGCACCGAAGATTGTTGCTATTGGCGAAAGTGTAAAGGTTCTCGGAACACATGGCGATGACATGGTCCTGGCTGAGAGTGAGCAAGTTTTCGTTGCCACATTTCATCCAGAATTAACGGATGATGTTAGAATACACCAATATTTTGTCGATAAAATTCGAAAGAGCAGGTAATCATCATTCATGAGACCACGATTTAGCGATAATAGGTTAGAACCAATTCATGATAAGGTCCTGTCAGAGGAGCGATTGTCATTTGATGATGGGAAGATCCTATACGAAAGTCCTGATTTAATCGGGGTAGGGTATCTTGCAAATATTGTTCGGGAAAGGAAGAATGGAAATACAGCATATTTCAATATAAATCAGCATATAGANTACACCAANGTATGTATTCTNCATGCGCGTTGCCACTTTTGTGCTTTTGCCAGAAAAGATATCGAGACCGAAGGTGCTTGGGAACTAAGTGTAGATGATTTTTTGGNAAAAGCAATGNACTCAATCGAACAAGGATGTACNGAGATTCATAGTGTTGGTGGGCATCATCCNAATCTTCCTTTTGATTATTATTTGAGGTTGCTTCGTACTTTGAAAGAACAGATGCCTCAAGTTCATCTGAAATTTTTCACTGCATCTGAAATACATCATCTTGCCCGTATCTCCAAATTATCGATTAAGGATACGCTTGAGGCTTTGCGNGAGGCAGGACTTGATTCTATGCCGGGNGGAGGCGCTGAAATTTTTGCTCCTGAAACCCGTGATAAAATCTGTAGGGGAAAGATATCNGCTGAGGTATGGCTTGATATTCATTGCCAAGCCCATGAGCTTGGCATTCCATCAAATGCAACCATGTTATATGGTCACATTGAAACAACTGAAGATCGTGTGGATCATCTTATCCGACTTCGTGAAACCCAAGATAAATCTGGAGGGTTTATTACTTTTATACCACTAGCTTTTCACCCAGANAATACACGGCTTGGGCATTTACCTAGTACTTCAGGGATAACGGATCTGCGAAATATTGCAGTGTCTCGTCTTATNCTTGATAATTTCCCGCATATTCGTGCCTATTGGATTATGGTCGGATTAAAAATGGCGCAAATTGGTCTTAATTTTGGTGCTGACGACATTCACGGAACGGTAACAGAAGAGAAAATAACACATATGGCTGGGGCTAAAACCCCACAAGTGATTACGGCTGACGAGATCAAACGCCTGATTTGCGAAGCTGGACGGGTACCTGTTGAACGAGATACACTCTACAACGAAATTATTCGCAAAGGAAATAAATGGTACAGGAAGGCTGCATAAGAGTTGGAGCAGTTTCGTTTTTAAATACAAAACCACTTATTCAGCCAATATTAGATAATCAGTTTTTCAATATTGATCTGACACTGGATGTCCCAAGCAAGATCGCTGATGAATTGAGAATAGGGACGCTGGATGTTGCGTTGATTCCAATTATCGAATATTTTCGTTGTTCTGATTATTTGATTCTTCCTGAAATTTCCATTTCTTCCCGAGGTGCAGTCAAAAGTATTCGTATCTTTAGTCGTAAACCGATTTCTGAATGTCAGACAATTGCACTCGATACAAGTTCTCGCACCTCGCGGGTGCTTACGCAAATTGTTCTGGCAGAAAAGTACAATGTATATCCAAGTTTTGTTGATTGCCCTCCAACTGTTAATCTTGAATCCGTAGAAACTGATGCAGTGTTGTTAATTGGCGATTCCGCTCTACGAAATATTGGTTCAACTGAGTTTGAAGTCGACCTTGGTGCTGTGTGGCATGATTTATTTGAACTTCCATTTGTTTATGCTTGCTGGGTAACCCGTTACAATACCGATTTAGGTGACTTACCTCAACTACTGAAGAAAGCGAAGCACATTGGTATTGATCAAGTTCAATCCATTGCAAGTATCGAGTCTAGGAAACTTGGCCTTTCAAGGTCCCTTTGTGAGGATTATTTGAGTAATTATATATACTATGATCTTGGTCCTCAAGAAATTGAGGGAATGACTTTATTTTATGATCTAGCCATTAAGCATAACCATGTGCCTGCGGGCAACCAAATCAGATTCACCTTTATGAAATGATCGACCTTTTCTCTAACTATGAGAATCGGAAGCACGATTTACTAGCCCAACTCATTCCACTACTACACCCAATTTATACATTAAAAGAGCTGGAAGCCTTACGGATCGAACCTATTGTTCGGGAGAGTTTGTCTATACATTCCGGCTATGGTTTTGTCAATCAAGAGATACTGGAAACTGTCTTGGGCAATTTGCTAGAATGTGTCGCGCCAGGTTCACATAACGCGTCACCTCATCAACAGCAGGATTTATCCAACTGTATGAGTGAGGTTTCGGACCAACTCTATGCAATGATCTCACAGTCTTTTCTCGCTGTTAAAGATTCACATCGATTATCAGAAANTGATATTATTGATTTAGCTATTGAGATTACGTTCGACATTCTTTCTGATTTACCCAGATTAAAAAGTCGNGCTTTTTGGAACCGTTTTGCCTCTTTGAAAGATCCTGCTGTGTGGGATGCATACTTACTTAGTTTATGCGANGATCNTGCAAAGATTAAGGAAATTGATCTNTCANCTCGGATTAATACTGCAATTTNAGAAAGAAACNATCGTCTCTATCAGGATTTTTTGGAAGCTCATGAACTTGCATTTGCCTTAGATTATCAAATGCAATTAGTTGTTAGNACNTATCCTGGTTGGCGTGTTCTTTTCTACCATGATGTGGCACATCAGTTAGTACANGGAAAAGTTGGTTTTATTCCTGTNCCCTTATTNCCACGAGCNATATCTGAACTTGCTGGNCGATACTATCAAGCGGACCTTCATCCAGAAACNAGAATTGGGGATGCGAACTTCTTCGACCATACTCATCGTGGNATCACTACTGGTCAAACGGGAATTATAGGATCGGGTTGTGTTATCTATCCTTGTACACTTGGTGGCCTATCNGNAAAAGTTCACCAGCGTCATCCNTCCATAGGNAATTACGCGCAGATTAGTACGGATGTCGGTATATTTGGACCAGTGAAAGTAGGTAANTATTCGNTAATTGGAGCTAACACAGAATTATATGGTTTCGTTGAAACGGGNCAATACTGTCGGATCGGGTCTTCTGTAGTTATTGGNACAGTGCGTATGGCTGAAATGGTTCCAGGCCGAATAATCCTAGGTGATCATGTGCGNATAGCTGATGGCACAGTGATTGAGAATAATCTATCGACAGACCTTNTTATTGNCGATAGTACCCAGATTCCNGCTCGNAGCTATNTTATCAACGANGGAAAAGGCAACCCNAAATTAGCGTAATTGCCAAGTGNNTTTTTTAAATNGCTTTTCTACGGGGGGGGGCGACAAAGGTCGTAAACCANTTGTTCAAGAATGTACTCAGNGGGTACCGAATTGCTTTTTAACTGAATGTCAGCTTCAAGTGTTTTTTCAAGGAANCCTATTAATTCTTCCTCTTCGAANCTTATAATCTTCTGAATGATTTTGTAGGCTACATAAGGGTTCTGTTTTAGTAAATTAACTGTTGTTGTCTTTGGCAAGTNGCCAGNCATCTTTTTTGATAAGGGTTGAAAGAATCGGCTGACAAAATCTTGATAAGTNATGCGCCTCGCGTCAAAATTTATTGCATTNTTTTTTAGAACAAGTTTGGCCTGAACCATTAGCCGGATTTGTCTAGTAATCAGAGCGTTAATCTTAATTGGNGCCTCGCCATCTGACAGAATATTATGAAGACTTGATAAGCCTTGATTTACATTTCGGTTACTAATTGAATCTGTTAAATCAAAAATTGTATCGGAACTGGTTGGTGACACTAAATTTCTAATATCCCGTTCATCAATCTGAGTTCTATCACCAACGAACGAGATTGCTTTGTTAATCTCCTCAAAAAACCGATGTGTGTCATTGTTAACCTGAGTTCGTAGCAAATTAAAAGCACNGGGTGTNATTTGTTTATCGGATTGTGCTAGNTGTTTTGATACACTTTGGAAAAGTGGATCCCGTTGTATTGAGCTTGACTCTTCCAGCTTTTCAAAGTTAATNAACCTGCCAACACGATCGATTGCCTTTACAATAGGTTCTCGTGTATTAACTGGTCCCTTAACAGTAAAGATGAGAGNGCTGNTCNGAGGANGTNNCCCGGTGATCCANTCCAAAAATATTTCTTTAGGATCATTNCTGTCAATNTCTTCNACTGCATCTAGAANGTCNTTTTCCAACTCTGTTGGGGNANGCTTTNGTAGGTCTTGAAACAAGACCGATTCGCTAACAACAACTACGCGCCAATCTGCTATGATTGGATAAACTTCTACGGCACTCAAAATATCTTGAATTGTTACTATNGTGCCATCCAANANATTTAGATTAAAATCGCGTGTTTCTGGCTGAAGTAGGATGTCAAGTAGCGATTTCAGCGCTTTTTCGATTAAAAAANNTTCCTCGCCACACAGAAGATAAACAGGNNGAANTTTCCCGGATTTTACCTCTTTAATCAAGCTTGATATGGTTGGTTTCTGTTTGTTTTTCATTNCAAATATTATTGATCTGGATGGTCTTTCCAATGTTCACCGTGAATTTGANAGGATTGNCCAAAAATAGATCTATTCAAAAGAAAATATCCGNAATTATGCACTTCGGTGATCGCGTTTTCGACGNTGAAAACGGAAGGGAGAATAGNTTTTATTTAATGGTCTTCCANGTTGAGNTCGAGTAACTTCTCAATTATTTCGAGGCTNGTAATTTCATCGGCTTCAGCATTGAAGTTGGTTAAGATCCTATGTCGCAGNACAGGTTTAGCAATCGACTTTACATCATCATATGTTACGTGATAACGCCCATGCATAACTGCACGGGCTTTAGCNCCCAGAATCATGTATTGGGATGCACGAGTGCCCGCTCCCCAGTTGACCCAGTTTTTAATAAAATCCGGAGCGTCTGGATTNCTGGGTCGAGATAGTCTNGTAAGCGCNACAGCGAAATCTACAACNGATTCAGCTACAGGAACCTTTCGAACAACCTGTTGGATNCGGNTAATCTCGTCGCTGTTCGTNACAGAGTTCAGCGTTGGTTCATAGGCAGATGTNGTGCTCATCACAATTTGTCTTTCATCGGATTGGCTAGGGTAATCAATATANATATTGAACATAAACCTATCCAATTGGGCCTCTGGCAACGGNTATGTTCCNTCCTGTTCTATTGGGTTTTGGGTCGCTAGCACAAAGAATGGTNTGTTTAGAGGATACGTATTACCTCCTGCAGTTACTTGGTATTCCTGCATGGCTTGCAGCAGTGCAGATTGTGTTTTGGGTGGTGTTCGGTTAATTTCGTCAGCTAGCANAATATTGGCAAATATAGGNCCTTGTATGAAANGAAAAGATCTGCCACCAGTTTCTGAATTATCTTGNAGAATATCAGTACCTGTGATATCAGACGGCATCAAATCCGGNGTAAATTGGATTCTATTAAAGGTAAGGTTGANGATTTCCGAAAGTGTGCTAATAAGAAGTGTTTTGGCGAGTCCGGGAACACCAACAATTAAACAGTGACCTTGTGAGAAAAGTGTTATGAGCAGTTCCTCAATTACTGCTTCTTGGCCGATAATCCTTTTCTTAATTTCAGCTGATATTGATTTTTGTGTNNTTTTTAATATTTCAGCTGATTCAAGGTCCTCATTTATCCAATCCGGTTGGTTTTGATTATCACTCAACTTCTATTCTCCATCCTCGTTCACCNGCCATGTTTTCAGACCACTAAAATCAAAATTNAANTCTATAATTGTAACACCGTTTNCCTCAAGGGCTTTGCGCACAAGGTGGTCCTGATTAGGGGTACAATAGAAAAGTATGCATCCCCCTCCTCCTGCACCACAAGCTTTCCCTCCAATGGCACCATTTTCAATTGCCACGTTNAAAATNNCCTCNATTTGATCGTTGGTTACTGATGGGTGTAATGCTTTCTGGCTTTCCCAGTTTTGGCTAAGAAGTTGTCCAAAGTTGGATAANNTTCCACTCATTAAGGCANTTTTAATTTCGTCTGCTGTNGACCGCAAATTGTGTAGAGCNTCGAGTGTTGATTTTTCACGGTTATTATAGGNGGAAGTGACCTTTTGGTGAATATCNCCAGAGAGTCTGGATTGACCGGTATAACAGAGAATCAGGTTNTTTTCAAGCTCGTAGCGTATCTNATGGGNCAAGTGGATGGGNGAGGTTTTGACTTCTTCACCATTAAATTCCATAAAATTAATACCACCAATNGCGCTAGCATAATGGTCCTGTTTCCCCCCGAGTATACCGAGTTCATTTTGTTCGATATTNCTAGCCAACTCAGCATGTTCATAAGGTAATAATGAGACTCCNTTCATGGTGCCGAGGACGCCAATTAAAGCTACTCCCATTGAGGCTGACGTNCCTAAACCGCTACCCGGNGGGGCAATNGATTGTGTTATTAAATCAAATCCTCCTGTTTCAATCGACATCTTTCTGATAGCNGCTTTTACAAGATCNATATTTCCNTCATATTCTAGTTTNCTAATGTCTGTAGCCTCAACGAATGTGTCAAAATCTGCGGAGTAAATACGAATGCTTCTGTCCAGAACGCGATTTGGCTTGACAATCTGATTCTCAACAGGTTTATAGGAGATTGTGCTATAAGAGTAGATGTNAATTGCAGCATTAACAACTATCCCTTTAGCTTTTTCTGTGAATAACGCNACATCTGTCCAACCGCCGGCGAAATCTATACGAACGGGNGCTCTAGATCGGATNAGCATCCTTCATCTCCCGTACGAATAGATTTTTGACGATATAGATATAAAAAAGAAGGAAGGGGAATATGACAAATATTGTAAAATGGAGGGGAAAGGGGCAAAATNATATTTATAGTTAGTGCCCCTTGGCGAATGAACCTAGTTAACGGCGTCTTTCAATTGTTTCCCAGCCCTAAAGGTAGGTACGCTCTTCTTTGAAATTTTAATTTTNGCACCTGTTTGTGGGTTTCGACCTTCTCGGGCAGCTCTTTCNTTGACTTCAAAGGTACCGAAACCAATCANNCCTATACTGTCACCATTGGCGAGAGCATCGCTTAATGTTTGAATTACAGCATCAAGAGCTGCTGCCGAACTTTTNTTGTCCAATCCCGAACTGTCAGAAACACTGTTGACAACATCTTGCTTAGTTAATTTTGCCATTTATAAACTCCTGATAAACTCCTACGATTTTACGTAATAGCTAGTTGTANTTAACACTTCACCTATACGNAAGCGAGGCGAATTATACTACAGATGNGTGCTAGTGTCAACGAAAAAATCAGTTATAATAGGATTTTTAGGGGGAATTTAAGATTNCATAACCTNAATTTNATATATTCNTGNAAGACATATTGCATTATTGATAGAAAAACCCGTCGAAATAGACATCCTTTACTTTTTCNGTACCTAAAATTTCATTAATTCGATTTCTAATTTCGCTCTTGATTGCTGATTTTACGACAGGTTTATGAANTTGGTCAACACGTTGTTTTGATAGAANAGCTGTTAACATACCTTTTACCCTATCNGCGTAAATCCCACTGGTTTCTAATTCTTTTTCTGTAGGTANTTTANTTTGTANAACCTCTATCATGATTTTTACCAAGAANCGTTGTGCGATAAGCGAATTATCAATTTCGACAATGAAGAACTCCTCATCTTTCTCTTTAATTGCTGCTAGTGCTTCGGGGGTACCTATTGCCCTTAAAGCCTCTTCATTTTTATCTGTTTTCCATAATAAGCTGAGATCTAGAATTGTNGTGGGAGGNAATTCTNNTGGATCCTTCATNGGCAATTCTAGCATCTTCCGTTGAGTCCTATCGNGGCGTTTCTCAACAGCCCACGGTACGACGACAAGGTATACGAAAGGAGCAATTGCTAGCAATATTACNATATATGCAAAAATAGGAAGNTTTCGTANACCTTGTTGTGCCTCTTCCCTNTTTTCATTCATACGTATATNGTGAAAATCTAGATATTTGAGTTATTTTCGACCTTCCACTAGTGACTCAACGATTNATGGATCGGCTANTGTTGAAATGTCTCCCAAATTCGACACNTCGCCTTCAGCTATTTTTCTGAGGATTCGACGCATGATTTTTCCAGACCTCGTTTTCGGTAATGATACTGTGAACTGGATTTTGTCCGGGGTAGCATGTGGGCCGATNAAACCTCTGACTTTTTGCCTAATTTCNGACTCAATATTCTCGGATGCGGTTTCACCGGTCATTAGTGTAACNTATGCATAAATTCCTTGCCCNTTGATATCATGTGGATATCCAACAATCGCTGCTTCAGCAACAGCNTCATGTTGACCTACNGCACCTTCNACTTCCGCTGTGCCAAGTCGATGACCGGAAACGTTTAGAACATCNTCTATTCGTCCGGTGATCCAGTAATANCCATCTTCATCACGAGTTGCNCCATCACCAGTCATGTAGTAACCGGGGAATCGATCAAAGTAGGTTTGTCGAAAACGTTCATGATCTCCATAAACAGTTCGCATTATGCCGGGCCAAGCAGATTTGATACANAGATAACCNCTCGCNGGGTTCCCTTCAATTTCCTGNCCTTCTTCGTTCAGGAGTACTGGTTCGATACCAAAGAACGGGAAAGTGGCNGATCCGGGTTTCATAGGNGTGGTTGCTGGCAGTGGCGTAATCANGATACCNCCGGTTTCTGTTTGCCACCATGTATCGACAATCGGACACCGGTTTTCTCCTACTACTTGATAATACCACATCCACTCCGGTTCTTTGATAGGTTCTCCTACCGTACCAAGTAAGCGTAAGCTAGATCTGTCATACTTCTCGACCCATTTATTGCCTTCCTTCATCAATGCTCGTAATGCTGTTGGAGCAGTGTAAAATAAATTAATGTTATGTTTCTCAACAACTTGCCAAAATCGACCGTAATCAGGATAGTTAGGTACGCCTTCGAACATAACAGTAATTGCTCGGTTAGCAAGTGGCCCGTAAATAATATAAGAGTGGCCTGTAATCCATCCGATGTCAGCTGTACACCAGTAGATATCATTAGGATGATAATCAAAAATTATCTGGTGAGTATACGAAGTATAAACCATATACCCCCCGGTTGTATGGAGAACTCCTTTAGGCTGACCAGTTGATCCGGATGTATATAAGATAAAAAGCGGGTCTTCTGCGTCCATTTCTTCAACTGGACATTCGCTATCAGCGTTGGCCATGGCTTCGTGCCACCATACGTCACTTGATGAGTTGAAATCGACTTCATCTCCAGTATGTTTAACAACAATTATGTGTTCAATTGATGGAGTGTCCTTAACTGCTATATCCGCGTTTGCTTTCATTGGTATACCGCCTTTGGCACCACGAACGGCAGTATCTTGTGTAATTAAGATTTTACAGGTTGAGTCGTTTATTCGGTCGCGGAGAGCATCAGCGGAGAAAGCACCAAATACGATCGAATGAATTGCTCCGATTCGGGCACACGCCAACATTGCAATTGCCAGTTCAGGAACCATCTGCAGATAAATACAAACGCGGTCTCCTTTTTTAATCCCTTGTGATTTTAGTACGTTGGAAAAAAATTTGACTTCTTGCAACAATTCGTTGAATGTAAACGTTTTATCTTCCGATGGGTTGTTTCCTTCCCAGATGAGGGCGGTTTCTTGGCCATGTCCTGACTCGACATGCCGATCAAGGCAATTGTAGCAAGCATTTAGCTTTGCTCCTTCAAACCATTTTATTTCGGCTTGGGCAAAATCGTATTTTTGAACATGATCCCACTTCTTAAACCAGGTGATTCGTTCGGCAACTTCGGCCCAGAATTTTTCTGGGTTAGACACCGATGAATTGTATTTTGTTTGATACTGATCGTGACTGCTAATGTGAGCCTTTTCTATCGGATAGCTTGTGTTTTGTGGGGGAAGTATTTTGTTCACGATACTCTCCATGCAATTGGGTTTTATCCTTTGGATTTTATTGTATAGATATAGATATTGAAATGTCAATAAAAACAGACTAACGCAGATATGATACAATTTTGATCATGGATAGCTATACGTTGCGGTTAGATCAATATATTTTTGTCACAATTCTATTGTTTTTTGGAGTTGTAGGCCAACTCAGTGCAACTTCGATCTTTTTGCGGCATTCTAGCACTGGAGATCAGGACTTTTTCGTTGGAGTTGAGGAACGTTTCCAAGTTGAAATGATTATCGATCCTCAAGGTCAGCAGGTTACAGCTTTCGAAATATATCTGTCTTTCTCCGAACAGCACTTGGAATTAATTGATGCAGACCCAATCAATCCAGGAATCCAACCAGTAAAACAAGGAAAAGATCTACCCAATGGTTGGCAGAACTTCGACAATGATACACATGGAGATCCTGGTAATAAGCTGTCAAACTTTCAGATTGATTACTCTCGAGGGTTGATCTTTGGTGCAGACCTTTCGATCAAGAAAAAGAGTGTNATCGGNGAGATCACTTTCANNGCTAAAGANCCANCTGATGCGACNAAGATAAATATTGACAATATGAAGGGNGCAAACCGCCTGACGGTGGTTCGAGTTGGTAATTCTCCAACGACACCTTTTACTGAATCTTTCGGCTCGAACGTCTCGATATCTCAAGGCTTGCTTGAGTTTCTNGATACCTTTCCCCAAAACGTTACCTTTCCCAACAATCAGGTCTACAATGAACTTCGGTTGAGCGATTATGTTGTTTTGCACCATAGTGTAGAATCCCAACCAAAATGGTCAGTTTCAAAGAGTCCAAACATATTAGTTGAGATTGATCCGGAATCGCTAATTGCCAGTTTATCATCTGTTGATAATTGGTTTGGTACCGAAACTCTGAAATTCACGGTAACTGATCCACAGGAAAATTCCTCATCGAAGTCGCTGGAAGTGAAAATCACAGCCCCTCCGGTTTTTGAACTGCCTGACAAGCCGTTTATCACCGATGTCAATCAAATTCGTTTCATTAATCTGGCGGAATATCTCAAGGATTCGGATGACCCCGAATTAGACAACGTTAATTTAGTCATGGAGAAAAATCCGTATGGTGAGAATATTGTTAAGCTAAATGGTAAACAGTTGACAGTTCTTTACGATAAACCTTCTATGGAATCGATTGTAATCGTCGCTTCAGACGCAGATGGGAATAAGACAACTACTGAAATTCCGATTGGTTTTGCCGCTTCGGATAGTGGTCCTATCATCTCTATAATAACTTTTCCTCCAGAGATAACTGTGTATTTTGATGGACTAGATGCCAATGTCCCAACTTTGGATCTGGATAGTATGGTGTTTGATTCTGATTATACTGATAAACAACTAAATTGGAGGACGGAGGGTAATAAGAATGTTGAGGTCGATATTAATTCTGCCACTAGGCAGGCTAAGATTATTCGAAACCCAAGCTGGCAGGGATCTGAAGAGATAACTTTCATTGCTACCAATCCGGTTGATCTTTTCGATAAGAAAATGATGAAAGTAACTTTTAGGACTTCAACTGGTGCACCGATCGTGGGAGAAATCCCGCCGGTTACAATCCCTTTTCAAAAGGAACAATCCTTAGACCTAAGGAGTTTCGTTAGCGACTTTGAGAGTAATTCCGATCAAATGTCATGGGACATCAATCCAGGAAAATTTGTTAAAACAGAAATTAGCAACAAGGGCTTGGCGGTATTTTTAGGTTCTAAGGTTGGCTCGGAGGAGATTGAAGTAAGGATAACTGACCCTGATGGCAAACAGGCAAAAGGGACAGTTACAGTTACTGTAATTGCTCCTACCCCTCCAAAAATATCGAATAAGTTTCCATCTAAGATCACTATTCCAAGAGGTGAGCCCACAGTAGTCTTTGATCTTGATGAATTTTTGACTGGTGGAATTGATAGTTCTGATGTGACTTGGAAAATAGATGGGTATGATCTAGATCAGGTTTTCGTTTCAGTTGATGATGAACAGAATGTGACAATGAGATCATTGGATGCTTGGAACACAGGAATCCAAACTGTGACTTTTACTGCTGAAAATCAAGTGAAGATTCCAGTTAGTGTGAAGACTAGAGTGTTCACGAAATTTCCACCTGTTATATCACCGATTGGTGACTTAAAAATCTCTGGTGGAGGTTCTATTGAAGTTGAACTGAATAAAAGTATTAAGGACCTAGATACGAAACCTGATAAGATTTCATGGACAGCGACCGATTTCTTGCCTCTGTCGGTTAATATCGACTCGGAGACAAAAATTGCAACAATATCTGCATCTCAGGAGTTGTCAGGTAAGGAATATAAACTTATATTTATTGCGACTGACCCTGATGAGTTAACGGATGATATAACGGTAAGCATTCAAGTAGTCAAATCATTCAAAAAACCGCCTGTGCTTAATTTTCTTCCAAATGTGAAGTTTAAACAAGGGGATGAGGATCAATCAATTACACTACACAAATATGTGGAGGATTTAGATACCCTCAAAAAAGATCTGAAATGGGATTACGAACCCAAAGACAGCAAGATCAAAATTGCAATCAATGAAACTACAACAAACGTCACTTTTAGTTCAGATTTGGAGTTCATTGGCAATCAGAAATTCACGTTCACCGTGACTGATCCAGATGACTTGAGCGATAGTTTAGAGATGACAGCTGTTGTTATTGAAAGATCCAAGGAGAAGGAACCACCAGAGGTAAAAGGAATTCCTGATATAAAAATTAAGAAAGGCGAAACAGCATCAATTCGTCTCAACGATTATGTTATGGATCCAGACACACCAAAGAAGGATTTGAAATGGGACTACGCACCGAAAGATGGAAACATTGAGGTTAAAATAGACAGTAAAACGTCAAATGTAATCCTAAGTTCTGTGGTCGGGTTTTTGGGTGAAGATCAGGTTACATTCACTGCATCTGACCCTGAAAATCAAAATAGTAGCCAAGAGATTAAAATTTCCGTTTTGGAAGAACTAGAAGTTAACAGTGGCGATGAAGGTGAAGGCGATGATAAAAATGATGAGGCAAAATCCCCTGTTATGAAGGATTTTCCGTCGGTTGAAATTAAGCAAGGGGATGTCGATCAGTCTATTATATTGATTGATTATGTTGAGGATCCGGACACACCGAAGAAAGATTTGAAATGGGACTATGAACCAAAAGATGGTAATGTTCTGGTCCAAATAGATGGATCAACTTCTAAGGTAACATTATCATCTAAACCTGATTTTACAGGTGTCCAAAAAATTACTTTCACTGTAACGGATCTAGGTAACTTGAGTTCCAACAAGGTTCTCAGTGTAAAGGTGGTTGAACAATCAGCAGAAAAAGGACCTCCTGTTTTAAAGGGGATCCCTGATATAAAAATGGAACAAGGAGATGTTGGTCAGCAAATTCAGCTGATAAACTATGTTAAGGATCCAGACACACCGAAGAAAGATTTGAAATGGGACTATGATCCAAAAGATGGGAATGTTGAGGTTCAAATAGACAAAGCCACGCTTGAAGCGACTTTAATCCCGAAACCTGGCTTTGAAGGGACGCAGGAAATTGAATTTATTGTTACTGATTCTGATAAGTTGAGCGGGACACAGAAAATTAAGATTACTGTTGGTGAGAAATCAAGCGAAGGTGAGAACAAATTACTTATGATCACAGAAATTCCGAATGTGAAATTCGCGCAGGGTGTGGATGACAAATCTATCATATTAGATAAATATGTTGAAAATTCTGAGGTCCCCAAGGAAGAATTGATCTGGGATTATGAACCGAAAGATGGGAATATTGAGGTCGAAATAGATAAAGCAAGTTTACAGGTTACCTTACGCGCCAAACAGGAGTTTTTCGGAACGCAAGATATAGAGTTTAAGGTCTCTGATCCTGAAGGTAAAACTGCAAGTAAGAAGATCACTATTACTGTTGAGAAGAAGAAAGAAACAAGATCACCGATTTTGATCAAGTTTCCGTTGATCAAGATGGATGAAGGAACAACTTACGAGATTGCCAACCTTGATGAATTTGTGGCAGATGCTGACACTCCAAAGGAAAACTTAACGTGGGAATCAAAAGGTGCTAAGAATCTCACTATTAATATTGATCAAGAAACCCATGCTATGGAGATTAGCCCGAAAGAAAAATTTACTGGAACTGAGTCAGTAGATATTATTGTTACTGATCCGGAGCAAAATCAGGCTAAAGGTGTAATTATTATTGACGTTCGATCAACTGAAACCGAAGTAAAATCCGCATCTCCAGTTATTTCATTTTCTGAAATAAAAATTGAAGCGGGAAAGGAAATTAAACTCAAACTTGATAAATATGTAAAAGATCAAGACACACCAAGTGAGGACCTGACTTGGACCATCAAAGAAAACAATACTTTTGATACGACTATAGAAGAAAGAACTCTAAAGATCAAACTAAGTGAAAAGAAGAAAAGTTTTCGAGGNTCTCAAATACTCGTATTGACCGTAGTTGACCCTGAAGATAACAAGGATGTTGGAATAATAAGTATTAAGGTGGTCGANGCGCCTGATAGAACNCCACCCGGATTCCGTTTTTTTATAATTCCCAATCCAATTCAACCTGATTTCTTAACCATCGTCATTGTCGCCAACGAAAAGCTTAAAGGACCTCCAAAATTCCAAATTAATGGTGTTGATGTATCAATCANTGAANTAGNTGATAATCAATGGAAAGGGCAGCATNTNTTATCAAGTAAAGGGGAGTTAAAAATCGTGATAGAAGGGGAAGATGTTTCGGGTAACAAAGGAAATCGGAATAAAACNGTTAGGCTAAGTACAATACTATCTTCACCACAAATTCCTTTTCCAAAGTATGATGCTTTGCATCCAAATTATCCTAACCCATTTAACCCAGAAACATGGNTTCCGTTTCAACTGGCGCAAGACGCTGTAGTCAANCTCGATATTTTTTCCTCTGATGGTGAGTTAGTACGAACATTAAATCTTGGNCCGTTGTCGGNGGGTTTGTATCTCGATCGGGGNCGGGCAGCNTTTTGGAATGGACGGAATGGANGTGGAGAGGATGTNGCAAGCGGTGTATATTTTGGAGTTTTGTCTGTTGATGATAACAAAAAATATGTACAACAGTTGATTATGTNTAAATAATTAACCAATNGATAATTTGTCAGCATGCNNTGCCCANCTTGCTTCCATCATCTTTTTGAGTGCTTGATGTTCTGGGTGGGTTAAATCAGGATCATGNTCTGCTATTTTGGCTGCTTCTAATTTGGCTAATTCCAACAAATCAGCGTCTTTGATGATGTCAGCAAGCTTAAAGTCAGGTAACCCGGATTGACGGGTACCAAAGAACTCNCCTGGACCACGAAGTATCAGGTCAACTTCCGCAAGTTCGAAACCATCATTCGTNCGTATCATCGCCTTAAGACGATGNACACCTTCTTCACTNTGCGGGGTAGCAATCAGGTAACATTTCGATTTGTGTTTTCCTCGTCCAATCCGACCTCGTAGCTGGTGTAGTTGTGCAAGCCCAAACCGCTCCGCATTCTCAATCACCATGATNGTAGCATTAGGTANGTCCACACCAACTTCAATTACTGTGGTTGACACAAGAATATCAATCTGACGATTCTTGAACTGTTGCATTACTTCCTGTTTGTCAACTGATTTCATTCGNCCGTGCAAGAGACCAATACGAAAATNAGGAAAGACTTCAAGTTGGAAATGTTCCGCCATCTCGGTTGCAGCCTTGATTTCTTCCATTTTTTCTGATTCTTCAACCAAAGGATAGACAATGTAAGTTTGTCGNCCCTTTTTAATCTCTGTCTTGACTTGTTCGTANAGCTTATCGCGATCTTTATCTTTAACCCATTTGGTATTGATTTCTTGCCGCCCCGGGGGAAGTTCATCGATGACTGACACATTCAAATCACCATACACGGTGAGAGAAAGCGTTCGNGGAATAGGTGTTGCTGTCATCACCAGTACATCCGGAGTGCCTCCCTTTTCNCGGAGTTGCTCACGTTGCCTCACTCCAAATCTATGTTGCTCGTCGATAATCACCAGTCCNAGCTTATGAAAATTTACTGCCTCTTGAATCAATGCNTGCGTTCCGACAATTATATTTGATGTTCCATCCTCAATTTCTGTCAAGGCTGCNTCGCGATCAGACTTTTTTAGGTCGCTTTTGAGTANGGTAATCTNTAGNTTGCATGGAGCCAACAAGTTGGTAAGATTGCTNGTGTGTTGGTCCGCTAGAACTTCGGTGGGAACCATCACTGCTCCNTGGTATCCATTCNCGATNGCTTTNATTAATGAAAGTGCGGCAACTATNGTTTTCCCAGATCCAACGTCACCTTGTAANAGNCGGTTCATTGGTTTTTGGCTTTCCATATCGTCGCAGATATCCTCAAAAACGCGTAACTGAGCGTTTGTTAAATCAAACGGAAGTGATTGAATGAACTNGTCAATTAGGTTNTTATNAGCCTGAAAAGCAATTCCATTGGTGTAGNTTTCAAACCTGGCTTTTTTAGTTTCAAGTCCCATTTCCAGTAACANTAGTTCATCGAAGGCGAGCCTCCTTCGNGCCATTCCTTGATGCTNGCTTGAAGTTGGAAAATGAATTTCACTAATNGCTGTGCGCCGATCCATAAACCCCCCTTGCTTCCGCAAATCTACGGGCACAAATTCAGGATACTGATCTACGTACTCATCAAGAGCAATTTTNACCCATCTACGTATCATNCGTTGGGTTAAATTTGCTGTCAGTGGATATTTCGGGACAATCCGCCCAGTATGAATTAGATCAAGATCCTCNTCTTCAATTATTTCGAAATCAAAGTTCGTTGTTTGTATCTCGCNGTATCGNCGTTCAAATTTACCGCTAACAATAACCTGTNCNCCTTTTGATAAAANCTTCCGCAGGTACCCGATACGTTTACCAAACGCAACNAGTTGTGCAATTCCTGTTCCGTCNTATATTGAAATTTTCCCAAAAGCCTTAGCTTTAGGTCGGTTTGGTTTAATGTGTGTNTGTTTAACTACTTCNCCAGAAACAGTTTCATTTTCTTTCCCACGTCCAACATCACCAATAGATTTGATACNACTTCTATCGATATAGTCACGAGGATAATATTCAAGTAAATCTTCGATGGTTCGAATATCCAGTTCTGCGATGAGTTTATCCGAAATACGTGGACCNATACNNTCTGCTTGTTTAATTTGGATTTTAATGAATTCAGANACATCTGATCCAGATAATGCTGGCGGATATTTTAGATNNACTTCTATATCTTGTGTTTCTGGTTGTNTTTTTGTTTCTNGAACGTTTGCNAAAAGTGGAAGATCTNTCGTTTCTTCTNTGNGGGAAGAAGNNNCTNCTGATTTGATATCAACTTTTGGATTTGATNTCATTTTTTTNGCTTTNTCTATTTGTGTGAGTCGTTCCATGGGNGTCAAGNGATCATAATCAGCAAACAGATCAGCAAGATCTCGAAGTTTTTGCTTTTCTGCCAGCCCTAAATCCAACTGTCTGGATTTAGTTNCCCAATTTCCTACATAGTTTTTCATCCCGCCGATAACAACTTCATCAGTGCATCCCTTCCGGATTTCCTGTTCAAAAGGGCGAGATATAGATCCTATAACATCTTCAAATTGGTCCATTTTTCTATTTTTAACTTCAATCNAACAAAAGTAAGGGCAAACGAATGTTTCCCCGATGTCCGTTTGCCCTTATCTTTTTGTTNGANTCAGCTTANAATTAATTCCTTTCTGTTTTAATTATCCCCCAGGTAACTGTCAGCTTACCATTTCTATTAACAGATAAAGCTCGTTCAAACCCAGCCCCGAGTNTCTTAACTTGGCCTGCATCCAACGTGACATTGAAAACTNCAATTTCGTCAATGATCCCTTTCCATTGGCAACGCTTACCACATCCAGGATCNGCGCCGATATAAACGTTCTCAGGAGATGCCCAAGGAGGACCTTCCGCTTTCTCATTCCCCTTCAATTTCCCGTCTTGATATATCTTTAATTCTTTACCATCGTATGTTCCAACAATGTGAGTCCATTTCTTGGAACCNAAATCATCTCCAAGAACCTCCAATTTAGCCCCACCATTTTGCGATCTGATATGAAAAGAGGCATTTGTCTGNTTCTGCCCATTTTCATGTGCTCCAGTACCTAATAGGTATTGGGACCATGTAGAACAACCAAGGCCTCTCCAAATAATGCATTTTCCTGTAGCATCACCATCGGGANAAACCCACGCGTGTATTGAGAAGGAAGTGCTTTCTTTGAAGTCTAACTCTTCTGCAACTTTACCTTTCTCANTCGGAATAGTAAGCCATTCATCTTCACCATTCAATTGTATTCCTTGGCCNTACTTGCCNNCCACCCACTTTGGCGCACCGCTACCAAATTCTGCGTGNTTGTCGTTTCCTGAGGTATCTTTGGCNACTTNACCTTTACCTTCCTCGAAAAGCCAAACCCCGGCAATGCTATCTTCTGCTAACTGTGCGTATCCTGNTGTGGCNATTAACAGCAGAATANTTNCTCCNGNNANCCACTCTAGTAANTCATTTCGCATAAACAACCTCCTTAATAATTGTANGTATTATATCACATGTGAATATGACTCCCCTTTTTTATGGAATATTTATTCCGCTTTGCCTCCAACTCAATTGCTGCTCCGTAAGGGAAGGGANGATTATTAGCNNGCGAACGTNATCTATAATCGGTCTTCTATACCTACGGCATAGTCAAGGTAACGCAACCCTTCATCCAGAGTGGNAAAGTAACCATCAGCAAACGGTTTNACATAGTCGTAAGCGTGAGAGTAATGATCACCTTGGTTAATGAAAAGAATCTGTTTACCNAGAGCGTTAGCATAACCTACTGCTAACGCGAGATTGAACAATCNGCCTTCGCTATCTGTTCGACAAGCAAAAAGAATATCAGCTTCGGCGAGATCTTGAATCCTAGATCCAGTGANAATAGTAACCGANTTGTNGTCTTGGTATTGTGCTTTAACGCGATTTNCCCATGCCGATGANGGACTACCAGAAAGNAAAATCTTATGTTCTAGGTGGTCACTTGGTTGAATGAATTTACTTTNTTCTNAACTAGCTCCCCCNTTTTCAGACGGAGCNGTTATAATTTNGTGGAGCGAATCTAGACCATTCGATAATGAATCAAATGATTGATCAATATAAGATTGGNCNCATTCCACNTCATTGTTCAAGCTTCTGGCTTCATTAACNANCAGAATCTNCTTTCCCTTAGCNTGAGCAATCCCAATTTCAAGCATAATATTGAATGATCTATAGCGATCNTCTGGTATATAACCGAACAAAATGTCGCTTTTGTTAAGCATCTGCGTGATTCGAAGTTTGTGTCCNGGTTTANTATCTCCGGGAGCACCCATGNCATCACTGAGTCCATGATCTTCGCAGGGGCCAACGAATATAACGTTTCCATTTTTAGTGTACTTNGCTTTTACCGGTTCTNTCCAATTGCTATGGGCNCTACTTGAAAGATATACAACATAGGGCTGAATTCCCATTTTCGTTCTCCTTNCATTTTTAGGAGGTAATTATCTGTTCTTTCAATTTTTGTGNGAACATACAACTCCTNGANATGCTTCCAACATCTTCCATTTTNTATTGGANCACGAGTGGACCANTAAATCCAATTTCCTTTAAGCCGAAAGCGAAAGAATCAAAATCAAATTCGCCTGTTCCTGGTTCCCCGCGGTGACTACCAGAAATGTGAGCATCTCCAATAAAGTCTCCCATTTCCAATACGGATTTATACGGATCTGCGTTATCATTGAAGAGATGATAGGTGTCGCAGGTCAAACGTATGGGTAATTGGGTATCCTGAATGAACGTAATCCCGTCACGATAATTGTCTATTGGACACCCTTTTTCAAATTCTATGGTGATTATCAGATTGTTTTCGGCGAGAATAGGGCATATCTTGTATAGATTTTCTGCCAATGTTTCCAGAGATTCTTCTCTCGATGCGTTTTGTGTTGGATTTGGCCAGATTCCGATTATGTCAGCGTCAATTTGTTGTGCAACGTCTAATACAATTTCAAAATGTTCAAAGGCTCCAGATTTCAGATCAGGGGCAGTCAGGATATGATTTCCAAACCCAACGGTTGGTACAGTGAGATTATACTTATCAACAAGTTTCTTCATATCGTCAATCTCACCTTGGGATAAATCGCCTAAAAAAGCGTTGTTGACAGGGATATTAATTCCTTCGTATCCTCCTTTTGAAACAAGTTCAAATATCTCAGATCGAGTAAACTTCCCAAGTGTACCTGCGTAAGGATCATAACAAACGGGTAACATTTAACCTCCTTATCAATTGGATGGTAACGGTTGGGATGTGACCGTATCCGCGAGGCATTCCGGCCAATGCTAATAAAACATGTGAAGGATCTACGTACCGAATCTGGTCACCAGTAACATCCGGTAAAATGTCTTCTAACTTAGATTTATTTTAATCTGAGTATATCTTGTTGCGATTCATTAAGCATGTCCATTACTCTTGGACTAAATTGCAATCCTTGTCCACCCCAATCGGGCATATATCCAATGCTGTAGCAATAGAAAATAGTACGGCGAGTCCTATTAGAGGTGTTAATAGTGGAACCATGTGTAAGAGCTTCAGTAAAGATGATCGCATCTCCAGCTTTAGCGGGGATTGGAACCAAAGGCGGATTTTCTTCAGGGTGACTCCCCCATGGTTTGGGGAAATTACTTTTGTGCGCACCTGGAATGACGGCGAAACAACCATCTTCCACAGTGCAGTCAAGCATTGGAAACACCGCTTTTGTTAATGTGGAAACCATCTGTCCATTACGGCAATGATACTGACATTTTGAGATTATCGGCATTCCATGCATGTGGAGTGAAGTATAACCACCTCCCCATCTATAAATTGTATAAGTATGATTTAATCTATACGGTCCTCCTGTTACTTCTTGAATTACGGACAATACTTCTGGAATATCAATCAGAGGTACAAATGCTGAGTCACTTTCCAGTATATTGGAGATATACAGTTCCTTTTCTGTCTTAGTTGTTCCAAGTACTAATGGTGGTGGAAAATCTTCCGGTGCCATATCTTCAAATCTGTCTAGAACTTTATTACAGTTATCAATCACTCGTTTAGGGATGATGTTTTTCAGAACAATATAACCTTGCAGGTCAAAAAGATATTTCTGNTCCTGATTCATTTCTGCTCCTTACTACTTNGCTGGNCTTCCNTCATTGGTCTAGCACAGGACGATTTAACCTGGTGTGATATGGAGGTTCCATAACNCTGCGTTGCCTTTCATCNGCCCATTCGGGNATTGCATAGGCAGGCACATATGCCAAGTTTCCGGCAGTNTATCGGGTTAGAATCGAGCGCCTAGGGTGATCGGCTGTCCAAGGCANTGTNCCATGAGTAACGGCCTCTGTAAAGATGACCACACTTCCAGCCTTGCACNNAATTTGATGTACATGTTCTTGGTGTTTTTCGTGTTTTTTAATTTGGATTGGACATGAGAANTTACTTTTATGGCTNCCAGGGATNACAATCAAGCCGCCATCCCCNGGATTTACATCTCCTANNTGAAAAGTAACAACGGTTAGTCCACAATGCATTTTNCCGTTTTGGAAGANGTAGTATTGGTTCGGATCAAAACCGGGGCCTGATGAACCNTGAAAAATGAACCCTTCTGCCCCTTTGTCCATTGATATCAGAAACATTTGGTGATCCATTCGGAATCCCTNGCCTAAAATTTCATTCAGATACGNAACTATTTTTGGNTGAACCAGCATTTTCCTAAAAGGATCGCACCACGGTGATTCAAGCTCAAGAAGTCCNCCNANTTCGCCTCGACCATGAGTTCCTGCNAGCATTCCCGAATCACCATCAAGTTTTTCCTCTCTTGGGCGAATACGCATCTTNNNCGCATNTTTGTCGATTGCTTGATTAGAAATATCAATTTCTTCCATTGTTAAAACATCTTCAATGACGAGATACCCATTTAGATCAAATAGATACTTTTCATCATCGTTCATGGATTTATGCTCCTATAGTTAAAGATTAATATTTTTTTGCAAATCAGTTTAATAAGACCATATAGCTGGCAAAGGGCGTTCCATGGCAATTAACCGCTGAAGGAGTTGCAATCGATGGTCTGCTAAAACGGAAGCATAACCAGGATTATCCGCCACATTTTGGTATGCGCTGGGGTCCTTTTGCAAATCGAATAAACTTTCACGTCCATTGGATTCTGTAACATACCGAAACTTATCGGTTCTAATTGTCTTCCAACCTGTCATTTCCATCAAAGCTATACTGTTTTGGNGTACATCATTTTGGATAACCNTNGTCAGAGAGNTTCCTTGNAGGTGGTGNGGAATTGGGATTCCAACATAATCAAGCAGTGAAGGNACAACATCAANTCCTTCAACAATCTGGTTTATATTTTTNCCCTTAGTTATTTTTCGAGGATAACGAATAATTAAAGGTACTCGACTAACACAGTCGTGTCCAGGATATCCTTTNCCATAACGTAGGTGTTCTCCAAGCCACTCGCCGTGGTCCGATGTAAACACAACNATTGTATTNTCTGTTAGACCAAATTGCTCTAATTTATCTAAAATNCGACCTACGTGNTGGTCAACTTCACTAANCATAGCATAATACCCGTGACGGGCTGAACGTAACTCTTGATCAGAGAACTNCTGTCCCATTCTAGTTTGATCAACCTNCGGCGGNAAACTAGGNATTTGTAGCTCACTAGGATCGTATATATCTAGGAATTCCTGTGGCGCNACCCATGGAGAATGAGGAGAATAGTAACCTGAAACACATAGAAACGGCTGATTTTTNTGCTGTNTTATGAATTCAATAGTTTGNTCTGTGACAAAAGCAGTATGTGTCACANNACTGNTTCCTTGGAAAGCAATTGCTTNTTTNGGGAACCGTTCTTCCGGATGNGGGATTTCGTCTTNNANANCCATTTGTTGACGCCAAACGGCCGTCGCTGGAGGNAANCCAACACTAATATAATTCAGTTGATCAGGATCTTTTTGCTCTACCCAACTGCGGTATGCGTCNGAATANCACCCAGGTTCATCTGAAATTACAAGATGGTCAAACCCATAATCTGGNTGAATTTGTCGGTGATCTCNATTNGCNTGNGGTAGAAAATGAAGTTTCCCAACATTCGCNCTGCAATACCCATAATTTCGCAACATTTTTGGTAGTGTTATGGTGTCGTCTGGTACTGGNATNCCCATCCTTGTGATTCGTAGTGTTGATGGGTATTGTCCTGTCAAGAAACTAACACGNCTAGGCATACAGACAGGNTTTTGAACAAAATATCGGCTGAAGTTTACNCCTTCAGTGGCTAACCGATCCAAATTGGGAGTCTGGATATCATTATTGCCGTTAGCTCCTAAAGCGTCCCATCGNTGTTGATCAGTGTACAATATCAGTATATTTGGGCGATCCATTACAATCCTGTTANTNTCTACTNTCGTGAAATGNCCNGTCTTCCTCTTTTNTCGATATATCTTNTGTTCCCATCGATTTCGATCTGGGCAATACCTTTAGAGAATGACCGAGCAGNATTATACTGAAGAGGTAAGACATACTTACCNNTTTTGTCGATGTAACCNTATTTATCCCCAACTTTTACACAGGCAATNCCTTCTGAAAACCCCCAAGCCTCATCAAATTNAGGAGGTATGACTAGTAGNTCTAGTTTATTGATGTATCCCCACTTNNCTNCTNTTTTCACTGGAGCAAGTCCACCAAGGAAACCAAGAACNTCATCGTATTTNAGGTTTATTATTANGTTTCCAGCTGGATTGATGTAACCTGATTTTTGATCGCGTGTAACTCTGGCTAATCCTTCTGAGAATGGACAAGCTTCGTCGAATTGCGTAGGAATAATTATGTTTCCCCTATCATCACTATATCCCCATTTCCCATCAACCTCTATTCTCGTTAACCTCGTGGTATCTTCCAATTTAGCATGATGATAAATAATATAAATAAAGATTATTATAAAGGTCAGTAATAATACATAATGAGGAACAGGTAACTTTAAAGGCGACATTATTCTAAAATTAAGTTAGGCGTTTCCAAATCTTATCGATTTCGTCCCGTATCGCTTGTGCNTCCTTCCACCGATCAGGGAAAATAGATAGTGCATAGCTAGGTGGNCCNTGTTCAGGGCAAACATANATCTTNCTGTTGGGNTTTGCTGTTTCCAACCATGTTTCAATAACTTTTTCTGCGAATGGTAGCCAATCGATAAATTCAGGCGTNAAATCCCCCTGATGGTCAAGTGCTGAGATTTGACAATGATGTCCATTGAAGGGACGGAAATGGAACTGAGATGCNTACTGGATCAANTCTATTCTTTCTGCTAGACGATCCCAGTATGGGGGAGAAATGTGTTTAATAATTGCCGGGTGGGAAAAGTCCCAGGTAATCTTTAGCGGTTGGTTTTCTCTCTGTTNGTATCCTTCAGCTAAAGCATATGTCTTTTCTGGTGTTTCCGTACAAGTATCTCGATGAACTTCAATTCCCACATCCATCTCCATTTTAGATGCGACCTTCATCACTTCGCAAGCAATTGGGACTGCAACTTCCGTTGGTGTGTCGTGGTCCAGCATTTGCACATTTACGCAAGCTGCCCCAACCTCCTTTATTGCCCGAAGTTCCGACTCGATATCACTCTCTTCTCCAATATCAACAATTGCTGCGAAAAGAAGGTTATGCTTATCAACAAGTTCCTTTGTTACTTGTGGAACTCGTCCGGCAAAACCATCAAATCCAGCCTCTTTAATAAGATCTAATTTTTCTTCAATTGACCACTCGCCATTACTATCACCGTAACCGGATAAGGTCCATAAACTGGCTATATGAAATATTTTTGGAGTACTGTCTGTAATATTCATTAAGTTCCCTCTTTGATAGGATTATCGATTTTATACTTTAGATATTTTGTATAGTAATATTCGTTACATTTCGTACTATAGTAGTTAGTAATGTGGCGGCGAGAAAACTTTTTGCAAACATAACGATATTACCGATAGATCCAGTATAGTATAGTTCAAAAGGGAAACGCAAGGCTTCCGATGATACAAAACCAACCCATAATCTAACCTTGAAATAACTGACTTCCGGCAAAATAATCTTTCATACTGTTATTCTGTTTGGAAAAATAGATTCACATTAGTACCGTGCCAACTAAATATGCTGATAAAATAGTATATCGAGATGACTCAAAAATTGCCGAGGATCGCCTTGGCCTGTATAAACTCTATAATCAAATGGATTCTTGACAAGGCTTTAACTATGTGTCCGATTGTTATAGGAAGATTGACCCATATGAAACTGACAATGAAGTGCTCGCGATCCGATATAGGGATTTTCCAAGTTTAGCTAATATCTTCGCTAATGTTGCGACTGAATATTGAATTAATATCAATAAATTAAGGACAGGTGGAATGCAGAAAAGAAAATTGGGAAAAACTGAGGAACAACTATCAATTATAGGGTTAGGTGGAATTTTGGTTTCCAATATTGATCAGTCAGAAGCCAATCTACGTGTACGGTCTGCTTGTGATCAAGGGATCAATTACTTTGATGTCGCTCCAACTTATGGCGATGCTGAAGAGCGACTTGGCCCTGCGCTGGAGGGAATCAGGAATCAGGTTTTTCTTGCCTGTAAAACAACAGAGCGAAGCAAAAAAGGGGTAGAGCAAGAGTTACACCGATCGTTAAAAAGACTTAGGACAAGTCACTTTGATCTTTACCAACTGCATGCAATGACAACCCAAGAAGATCTAGAGGAGGTAACCAAACCAGACGGTGCTCTGGACGCTTTTATTGCGGCTCGCGATCAAGGCTTAATTCGATACATTGGTTTTTCCGCCCATTCTTCAGAAATTGCGGAACAATTGATGGATCAATTTGATTTCGATAGTGTGTTGTTTCCGATTAACTGGGTCAATTATTTTCAAGAAAACTTTGGGCCTGATGTGGTCAAAAAAGCTGAGGAAAAAGGTGTTGGGAGATTAGCACTAAAAGCTATGGCACGCAGTAAGTGGGCTGAAGGAGCTGACCGATCACAATTCCCTAAGTGTTGGTATACCCCGGTAGAAAATGAAGAAGAAGCACGGTTAGCACTTCGTTTTACGCTTTCTCAGCCAATAACGGCAGCAATCCCACCTGGAGAACTGCAATTTTTCGACTGGGCTACTAAAATTGCTTTGGATTTTAAGCCTCTAACTGACCTTGAAGTCCAAGAACTTAAAAACCTATCTAAGGGTGTAGAGGCTATATTCCAATTATCTAGATAAGTTAGGCGCAACAAAACCTATCGACAAATTTGCTAAAAACGTTTATACCTTTTTCTAGTTGATCAAGTTCTATCCATTCATCAATTGTATGTGCCTGCGAGATGCTACCAGGTCCAACTACAACTAGGTCCATGTATTTTCCAAAGATAACACCATCTGTTCCATATGGAACAGTTAATGCTTGTTGTGTTTCCGTAATATCGAGAGCTGATTGTACTAGGTCCGAATTGATTGAGGTGGTCATTGGGTCACGCCAGCAGAGTGTCTCCATTTCCAGATCGTATTTATCGGCATGTTGTTTTGCTAATTTTAACCAATGCTGCGGGTTCTGACCTGGCATTGGACGGTAGGTAATTGTACAGGTACTGGACGCTGGCGTGACGTTTGCTGCTGTTTCACCGTCACTTATGGTAATGTTCCAGTCTGAAAATGGAGGGTCGAAGTCATAGTTAAAATGCTGAGTGTCTGATGCTAATGTATTATGAATTTCTCTCATCTTGTTCAGAAAAGGAATCATCTTTAAATTTGCGTTTTCTCCTTCACCTGTGCTGCTATGTCCAAAACGGCCATGAGACCTAACGATAAATTGAATTACCCCTTTATGAGCGCGAATGACCTTGAGCATAGTCGGTTCACCGATGATTCCGAAGCGTGGGAAATTGTTATTAAACATCTCTGACTTTTCAGCTACTATTTGTGCTCCGGTACTTCCAACTTCTTCGTCAGCGGTGACAACCAGATAAAGAGGTGACTTTAGATCATTGGCCGAATATCTGGAAATAACTTCAAGCATGCAGGCAACACTTCCTTTCATATCACAACTTCCACGCCCATAAAGTTTGTTTTCACTGACCTTCCCTTCAAATGGGTCTAAATCCCACCCGCTAGCAGGAACTGTGTCGATGTGTCCCATGAGTGCTATACCTTTTTTTTGATCGTTACTAACGTTTCCTTTTTGGCCGATAATATTTGCTTTGGCTACTCCATTTTTGTCTGTATACTCTATTCGTTCTACATTACAATCGATTTTTTCCATTGAGTGCTGGATAAAATCGATTACCTCCAAATTGCTATAGTGGCTAATTGTATTGTAGCTAATCAGTTTTTGAGTCAAACTAACTATTCCCATCATGTACCTCCCTTATAATTCAGAGCATATAAAACCTTTAAAGAGTATGTCAAGTAATTAGTCAAACAGTAATAGGGGCATAAATAATTTGCGTGGGCTTGATTGGTACTTCAAAACTAGTATAATTTGACTTAATCCCATGATTTAGATAAGGTGTGTTATATGAAAGGCATAATTATTAATCAATTTGTATTTGTATTGGCTTGTCTCACATTTTTTGTCATTGGTTTGGTACTTTTCGCTACGGCGAGTGAAGCAAAAATTAATACTGAGAACATGGTGGCTGCTTGGCTTTTTGATGACGGTAAAGGTAAAGATGTGAAGGACTCTTCTACTAATGGTAATGACGGTAAAATAACAGGTAATCCAAAATGGGTGGCTGGCAAGTTTGGTCGTGCACTGGAATTTGATGGCAGTACTTATGTTGAGGTAGCTGACAATTCGAGTTTGGATATCGTTGATGAAATCACCATAGTAGCGATGGTAAATTGGATACAATTTAAAGATGCGGGAATTCTTAGTAAATCGCAAGATGGTGGTGGTGATGGGAATTATTTTTTGTCAACTGGTTGTGGAGGTGGACCAACTCAAGCGAAATTTGGAATTACATCGACAAACGGTCATACTTGTGGGCCAGCGTCGCCTGTGTTGAAAAAGGACACGTGGTACCATGTGGCAGGTGTTTTCGATGGAAAGAAACTCTCTATATTTGTAGATGGTAAAATGGAAAGTGAACAGGATCAAGGAGGGAAGATAACGGAAAGTGATTGGCCTATAATAATCGGGAGTTATGCTGGTTTAGGATATAAAAGCAATGCTATTATCGATGAGTTAGCAGTTTTTAATGTAGCTTTAAGTAAAGATGATATTAATCTTTTAGTGAAGGATGGGTTGGACAAAATTGCGACTGTTTCTGCTAAACGTAAACTGACTGCAACATGGGGTGCTATTAAGGGAGGGCGTCTGAGTTTTTAAATAGATCTTGATTACCTAATTATACTTTTAATCTTTCCGAAAATTTCATCCGAAACTTAACTGATTTGTTCGGTATTCGGCTGGTAGATCTAAGGTCGGATTATCAGAAATAGCAGTTCTTGCACCAATGATAATTGCGTCTGTTTGACTAGCGAATTTTGATCCCACTCCATCACGAGTGGTAATTTTACCGTCCAAAGTCGTCACCATAATTTTCAATTAGCATCGAAACGCTTGGATACGTTATCTTTTTTCTGTTCTTCTAGAATAATTGCGCTCAGGTCTCTGGCAATTCCCAGTTGATTTGGGGCAAGATTTTTTGATTCGTATGGGTCATTACCAAGGTCGTACAGTTCAATCCCCTCATTTCTAGAATCGCTGATAAGTTTCCAATTCCCTAAACGAAGAGCATAATCTCTACCTCGAAAGTTCCAATATATTGGTCTCTCCGGAAGTTGTCCAACCTCCCCAGTCAAAATTTTCCAAATATCCATCCCATCCCATATAGGGTCTTGGAGTGGCGTGTAGCCGATCAGGTTAGTAAATGTTGGCATCCAGTCCGAAATGTGTATTGGTTCCGTTACTTTTATTGGTGGGAGTGTCCCAACCCAGTTAATTAGTGATGGAGTTCGGATTCCACCTTCATAAAGTTGTGCTTTCTGACCACGTAAAGGTGTGTTGCTCCCCAAACGCGGCATCTCTTCTTGTCGGCCAGGGTACTTATCCGAACTGTGTAATGGCGCATTAGGAATAGCCCCATTATCTGAGGAAAAAACGATGATCGTATTTTCACGTACGCACATTCTTTCTAGTGATTCCACAAATCGGCCGATAGCGTGGTCCATTTGGCTGGTATAAGCTGAATATATCTTGAATGACCTATCTCGGTTTGGATCACTATCATAGACCTTATCTTCGTAAATATCAATCCATGTCTGCGGCGCTTTAATTGGTACATGGACAGCGGTGAAAGGGACGTAACAGAACCATGGTTGTTTTCGGCTTTCGATCCACTTAACTGCTTGGTCGGCGATTAGATCTGTTACATGCCCTCGTTCCTTAATCAGTTGCCCATTGTGATGCCAGGTACAACTATACTCGCCCTGTTTATAACGATGATTATAAGGGTCGACTCCACCAGCCAAACTACCGTAGGATGTGTTGAATCCATAATGGTTAGGACCAAACTCTGGTTTTGATCCCAAATGCCATTTTCCGAAAAGCCCAGTATCATAACCGCAATTCCGAAAAGAGGTGGCAATAGTTTCATATCCCTCAGGCAAAACTGGTGGATTTGATGGGGATGTTGCATGTCGACCAAAGCGTCCTGGATGTCTGCCGGTCATCAACGCTGCTCGGGTTGGTGTACACATCGGACAAACGTAATGTTGGTCTAGCTCTATACCGGATTGTACTAGGCGGTCTATGTTTGGCGTACGGATCTCTGAATTATGATAACTCACATCTCCCCAACCTAGATCATCCGCAAGAATAAAGAGAATGTTTGGTTTATCCATTGGTCTGCCCTTTATTCCGAAAATTTTGATCCTGTATTTGAAACACCTTCATTGTCTGTTCCGCCCCACACAATCATCTGGTGTCCATCCCAGATTGCTGTATGACCATTTCTGGCTTCTGGACTATCTTCAGTCGTGATAGGTAGCCAAGTATCTGTAGATGGGTTATATCTCCCNCCGGTATTCAAACCAACGCCTCCGTTACCAACCCCACCCCATATAATCATCTGGTGGCCATCCCAGATTGCTGTATGAAATACCCGTGGAGTGGGCGTACCTTCAGTTGTGACAGGTAGCCAAGTATCTGTAGATGGATTGTATCGCCCGCCGGTATTAAGCACATCGCTACGACCAGTTCCGCCCCATATAATCATCTGGTGGCCATCCCAGATTGCTGTGTGATTGCTTCTTGTCTCAGATGATTCTTCGGTTGCGATAGGCGTCCAGATATCTGTAGACGGATCGTATCGCCCGCCATCATTGAAAGTATCTATAATGTTTGATCCGCCCCAAACAATCATATATGTGCCAGTCCATATTACTGTATGGACATATCTAGCTTCTGGAACGCTTTCGGTTGCGATAGGTGTCCAGATATCTGTAGACGGATCGTATCGCCCACCGGTGTTAAGCACTCCAGTTTTATCGTCTATTCCGCCCCATATAATCATCTGATGTCCATCCCAGATCGCTGTATGGTTTTCTCGTATATCAGGAGCTTTTTCAGTAGTAACAGATGTCCAAGTATCTGTAGACGGATCATATCGCCCACCGGTATTCAAGTCAATTCCTCCGTCACTAACTCCACCCCATATAATCATCTGATGTCCATCCCAGATCGCTGTATGGAGTACCCTTGCATCAGGAGCTTTTTCTTTGGGGATGTGTATCCATTTTTCTTTGCTATAACCGATTTCTGAATCTATCCATAAAAAACAAATAATTAATAGTAGACATACTGCACTCCGTAGCATAAAGTTTTCCCTTATGATATGCAGGTTTGATTTTGATTGTATTTTATCAGGTTTAGCTTGGTTTTACAAAGCTCCCTCTATTGGATAGACGGGTTGTAATCCCAATTTGCGCGACGTCTGCCATATTCACGATTGTTTATCTTTGTTAAATGACAATCAAGACATTTGGCAATGCTTTCTAAATCATGAGGTTTCGGGTTGTAAGGAATTACGCCATGCACTTCATGAGCGAATTGGATTTCACGCGTATTATGCTCATGGCACAAGAGACAGGTGTAGGTTTCATAGGCCGATGAAGTATGGCATTTAACACAGGCGACGTCATGTTCCTTAGTCAAAGGAAAAAAATCGTCATGGTCTAACTTGCTACTTCCATGAAGGATTATACTAACCAATAGAACAGGAGCTAGTAATGAATGGATTAGCAGTGTCTTCTTTCGGATTTTCCCTTTTGTGAACGATACAGTCATTCCGGTTCCAAAATTTGCTGAGGCTAGTAAGAATGCTACCCATGAATGCCAAGCATTCGGCTGAATTGCGGAATGTACAAAAACCAACGCCAATCCAAGGGAAGCAACCCTTTGATGATATTTCAACCATGTTTGCTTTTTTCCCCATCTGATAATTTGTTTAGATCTGAGAAAGTATAAATTGGCAACTAAAATTGATATTGCGCCAATAATGCTAAGCGTATGCCGAATCTCCCCGAATCCAAATTTCCAGATAAGGGCGACAGAAATAAAAGATGCTCCCGCGAGACCATGACCTATTTGGATTATTGGGTGCAAGGTAGTCTTAATAACCTTTTGGTTTATTCAGCACTTTCAAATCGCATTTTGATGATTTTCGAAGAATTGTGTTTGGCGTGTTCTTCATGGTCAAAAACTGCGATGGCCATGTCATATAATTTTTTTGTTGATAGGTTAGCATCATCGTCATACCCTGTGTTCATTTCCCTCAACATTTCTAGTGTCCATTTCCCATCATTCCAAATGCCTTTGGCAATAACATCAGCTTGACTTTCTGTTGGAACTGAAGGTGGATACTGATCGACTCGATTTCCTTCAAAAGCACTCGGTTTTTTTTGATGCCCTGTTGGTGAATCTCCTTTATCTGCAGGACGAGCAATCCAGATTTTCCGTTTGTTAGTTGCTGGAAACTGCTTGGCTTTACCTTTTGGTTGACGAAAAGTGTGGATATGATGTTTGTCCATTGCGTATCCGGATGGGTTGGTACGTGCGGCTTTCCAGTACCATACATCCCATGTACATTCAACTGGAGATAGCATATTCCCAGTAAATTGCCCTTCAATTGGAAAAGAAATAGAGAATACATCTTCTAAATCTTTCCCTTTCGTATATGTTTTTTTTTCAACATTCCAAACCCAGCTTTTATGGGTATCGTCTTTTGTCTTATCTAGCCATTCAGCAAGGATGCAGACATGAGTTTGATTATAGATAGCCTTCATTGTTACGAAATTTTCGCTACCTTTATCTTTGCCGACAACTTTATAGACTGAAACAATCAGAGCAGGTGTCTGACTCCAGACTGAATCGTCGCTTATTCCGTCTATTGTCGGAATCTGTGTTACCTTAGACACACTTAGCACATCGTTTTTTGCTGCTAATAGTTTTTTGCTTGATAAGCTGCAAATTGCAAGCATTGTTAATATAAAAATAGCAGGTAATTTCAGAAAATTCATTTCATATCTCCCGATTATTTGACCGTTAAAATGGAATCGCTTTACTCAAAAATAGGATTGAAAAACAGGTTGACATAATTGGCTCTTCCTGCCCCCCAGATTTCCATCTTCCGTCTGGCTGTTGTTGACTTAACAAGTAAGCTGCACCTTCTTCGTACCAATTGTGTTTCCCGGATTTTTCTTGGCTCGGTGGAATTGTTAAGGCACGTTGTAAAGCCAATAGATAATAATAATGCCACTCATATGCACCAGGATTGCTGGTAATCGTGTAATGTCTTGTTAGCCACTCTAATCCTCTCTGGAAATGCTGAGCAGTTGGTGAAACACCACAAATTTTCAATCCCATTAATGCTGTCATTGACATGCTGCCATAGGACGTTTCCGCCCATGGACTGGTAACTTCAATGCCAGCATAACTCCATCCTCCATCCTCCCTTTGCATGCTTTTTATCCATTCCGCTGCCTGTTTTAACGAATCTGCAGGGATTTTTATTTCCCATTTCTGCGCTGCGTACAGAGCTAAAAGCACATAATGCATATGCGCCATATCTGGAAACGCTCCATACCCCCAACCTTTGTAGCGTTGCTTTGTAAGAATCCTGTTGGTTGCGAAGGCTACACGATTATAGTATTTATCTTTATTTCCTGTAGCTGTTAGTGCGAGAATGGCTACGGCGAAATCGTAAGTGTCATCCCATTGGTTCCAATCGGGAACAGGCGCATGGTGCAAAAGATAATCAAGGCCTTCGACCACAGCTGGATCATCTTCTGGTGTNCCGCTATGCAACAATGCCATGAGGGCGAGTGCTGTGCCGCCAGGTCCTATTATCGGGAGCCACCCCCCCTTAGTTTTTTCGTTGTCCACTTTCTTGACTGCTCCGCCTTCGAGCGATTTGCGGCATATCATACATAGTTCCATGAATGATGGACTTTGATGCCGATCAGGGCAAGATATAACGAACTCACCTTGCTGGCTGTTTAGCCATTCAATTCCATTTTTAATGGCTATCTGGATTTGCTCTGATGTTGGTTTTGGTAGCCCCAATGATTTGCCCGTAATATTTTTTTCCGCTTGGTTATTCTTTTCATTTGATTCTGCAATCACATTATCAGGGTCCACGATCACGTATATAGTATTCTGTCCGGATTTCGCTCGCCATTTCGCCTCGACTTTTCCAACTTCCCCTGTTCTGAGTCCAACGATTACACCTCCTTTACCAATTTGTAATCCGCTATTATCGAGTGTCGCCTCAAAGAAACGTATGTCAATATCCTTTTGTGTTTCGTTACCCTTATTCATTATGTAAGCGGTGATAATAACAGATTCGCCTTCAACCGGATTGTCCGCTGAAAAGTAAATGTTCACCTTAGAAATGGAAAAATCTGGAATTGCGTCTGCAGGCAAAGTTAGTATGAATTGTAAAAAGATACTGGAGAGCATTAGAGTCATTATCACGTGGTATTTTAACTGAGTCAAGTACATGAGTTATTTCCTGTGGCGATTGAAAATATAAATTTAGTGTGAAAAATCAGATTCTCAAATCAATATGAAGTAATATAGATAAACTTATGATGCTTGTATCAGATTGGCTACATTAAGGCAACCACACCTGAAAGTACTCGCCGAATTCCATTATAGTTGGCTGTTGATGCTAATGACTATATTGAGACCTGGAGCGTCAACCCCTGTACCATGTTCGCGATACCTTTTATCCAGTAGATTTTCTAAGGATATGGTGAGCCGACTATATCCGGATATCTGGATGCCCCCGCGCAGGTTGAGTGTGACCCAGCCCGGAGTTCCTTGAGAAATTGCTCGGTTGTTGACATCAAACTCTATTTCACCANTGTCGCGNGTTGTTCCTGGNATACGTGGGTCTCGAATGTCCCCTAGGCTCAACCTATTCTGACTTGAAGCACCGCGAACAAAGAATTCTCCCCAGAACCCGTTGGTTGGTCTNATCCATCGGATACCAGCAACTCCATTCAGCGGTGGCTCACGNCGGATNTGTTTCTCCCAAGGTTTATTTTTNGCTGGGTAGTTTCCGTTGATTAGTAGAACTTTTCCGCGCGTTAGNGCGCTGTTTCCGAAAACGCTCCATCCGGAACGGATCGGAATAGTAGCTGCGATTTCAATCCCCTGAATCTGTACNGCATCTACATTATCAAACANAAATATGTCAGTATCGGGATGGTCTTTTTGAAGGTCTCGATAAAGCTTTGGCAGTATTTTACCACTGTAGGCTTCCTCGATCGGNACCCGGGTGACCAGGTCATTGATTCGATTGTGGAAGAAGGTTACNGAACCNATTATCCGAGTTGAACGTGCTTTNAGACCGCTTTCAACTGTCCATCCCTTTTCTGAATCAATACCAGGGCTTGGGGCATCAATTCCTTCATTAGTTACTTCAACAGCCGTTGTGTCGTTCANACTTGGAGCTCTAAATGATGTAGCCACGTTGGCGACAAAGTTNAACTGATCTATTAAACCGACTACAAGTCCTACATTTCCTGTCAATGCATTTCCTGATTCGTTGTATTCAGCGAAGCTGGGTTCGCGGATGCTNANATCNGCCTTGGTATGAAAGAAAGTAAACCGGCTCCCAATCGTCAANTCAACACGGTCATGCAGTTCAATTTCGTCTTGAACAAACAGGTTGGCGTCNCGGAATTGTGAGCCGTCGATAAATCTCCCTTTTTGCTGGTCAACCTGCTCAGNACCTGTTTTTAAATCGGTTTTGATGGTTTGACTTTTTAAACTATCAAAATAGAATTCACCACCTGTGACAATTCGTTGGTTTGAGGTTANNGTTCTGACTATTTGTGTGCTGATTCCCAAGGTACTAACCGTGTCGAATCGTTGGCGACGTTCTGTGGCGTTATGTTTTATTTCGCTTCGGCCTTCCTTCTGACGATGGTAGGATGCGGTAAATTGGACTTGGTCAGCAGCTAATCCAATCTCTTTGGATAGGTATGTAACGTAGATCAAGTCACGGTTTTGTGGTTTGAAGTCAAACTCATCGTATTGACCCGGTGCAATCTTATCGTAACGAGGAGTTTGTGGTTGACGCCAAAATTGATAGGCTAAATTAATTNTGCTGTTTTTATCGAGNTGGTAAGCTATCTTGGTATTACCNTCATAAGCAGCCCAGCCCAGAGGTTTTTCAGTATCGATCAACCATTTATCGGGAATGTTTTTAGGTGGTTGATCAAAAATTTTAACCCCTGCCGGTTTGCCAGTTACAATTTCAAACTTTCTATTCTTATAATGGAGGTCATAACCACGTCCGGCGTTGATGTTACCAAAGCTTCTGGCAGAAAAACCAGCAATAAAACCCAAGCGTTTCCGGCTACCTAACACTTCGATTCGACCAATCCGTTCTGAGGTAGCACTGGCTAATCGGCCAGATAACCGTGGAGTGATATTCCACCTATTAGTCGATTGGTTCAAGGTCGGATCTTTGGTAAAAAGGCTGATAACCCCCCCCATGGCACCACTCCCATATTGCATTGATCCAGGACCACGTAAAACTTCGATTCGATCGAGATCATCTGGAGAAATTGTGGCTAGGTATTGGTTGGGACCAGAACGAAAGGTTGAATTATTTAACCTAACACCATCAATTTGAATGAAATTTNGGTATCCCGTCAAGCCNCGGAGTAACGGGGATCCTTGTCCAACAGTTGTCTGTTGTGNCCAGANACCTACTGTTTCTCGTAGCAATTGNGGAGTAACGCCAGCATTTATTCGTCCTATCTGTTGTTGACTGATAACCGAAATGGCGTTTGGTGTTCGAAAGACATCCTTCTCAACTCGGGCGGCAGTAACGGCCACTTCCTTCATCTGAATAGGGNGGCTGTTTGTCTGAGCATAAGTCAGATTCGTTTTGATACACAAAATGCTCAAGTAAAACCATATTGATACGGCGAGAAAATGGATCTGCATGGAGTGATTTCGCTGATTCATTTTTAACATTGAGGTCAATTTTTGTAAGCTGCCTCAAGGGCTAAAATGGCGTAAGCTGTTACCAAAACTGGATCGCGTTCCATCCAGCGACTTGATTCATTGACCCAGAAACCTTCTTGTGTCTGTTCTTCCATTAACTTATCAGCTAGTTCTTGATACCAATTGTGCGAAATTCCTTTGGCATCGATAATCTCATCTTGACCATAAATGCTTAAAGCTTTAGCCATAGTGTGATAGTTGTAGAAAAGTCCCTGTTTTCCCATCCCATAATTTTCTTCAACAGTGAAATTTTTCTTAATCCAATTAATTGCCGATTGAACACGCTGATCATTCTTATCGGCATTGGCGTAGATAAAACTCAATAACCCGGCATAAGTCATACTGGAATAGGATTTTGGACTTCCTTGATCATCCTTTCCAGCTTTGCTCTCCCCATTGGGGGCATAGACAAATCCGCCATCATTTCCTGCCCAAGCCTGGTTGTTAGTTTCACTGCTATTTTGACATCTTTCCAGGAACTTAATAGCGTTGTCCCAAGTATTTTGATCTTCAAAACCACTTTCTTTTAAAGCTTGCAGAGCGATGTTCAAGTTGGATAGATCGTTAACCGTTTCTCGGCTACCGTAACCAATTCCTCCGAAGTAAACGCTGTCTGTGTCTTGAACTTGAAGCCCTTTGAGGTAGTTTTGCGCTTTTTTAATGACCATATCGTAGGCAGGGTTTTCTGCTGAGGAAAGTGCCATAAGTGAAATGGAAGTATTATAGTTTGGCAGTGCTGGTTGCATATTGACATTATAGATGGCTCCGTTTGCTTGTTGTAATTTCACCAAGCCCGACATCGCGTTACGTATGAAAGCATGATTGGCTTCTTGGTACTTATTTTCGGGATGCTTAAGAAATGCTGAAATAGCCAGTGCTGTGATCCCTGGATGATGGCGAAAGAAGCCATCCTTGTCCTGCTGTGTTTTTAACCATTCGAGTCCTCGATTAATTGAGCTTAATACTTCCTTATTTAATTCATGATAGGAGGCGGCAACAGAAGGCGGGGAAAATTTGGACATCATCAATACTATTAATATAAATTGGATTGACCTTATTTTAATCATTTTGGNAAACCTCTTTATTGAGTTCTTTTGTGTTATTAAATTTAAGTAAATGAACAGCAAGTGTTATACCAAAAACAATAAGGAGGGCGGCAATTGAACAATCGGTGGAGATTGGAACGAGGATTGTCAAGTAAATGAACAATACTGTTCAAAAATTGTTCAATTTCAAGTGGGAAGTTCTTTTAATTCATCAGTTCGAATACGGGTCTAAAACTACCGACGATTTGTTGGCGGTAGTTCTTCACTGGCGGACAAAACTGATGCCAGAGTTGGTCCAGACCATCTTGAGGNAGGATGTCTAATTTNCTAAGTANCGTCAGTACNGCTGCGTATCGTGGCTCACCAAGCCCGTTTTCAATTTTTAGACCTATGCCCAGTCCTTGATTAGGTAGACCAATACCATACACACCCGATGCTCCCGATTTTAGCACCACCTGTTTTGGAAAATGCTTCATCAAGGCAGCACAAAACCGATTTGATCCCGACATATTTTCAGGATAGGCAATCATGGCGTCACGGATATTGTTTAGTCCTTTTTGCCTTTGGGATTTTGTTATTAAGACTGGATCAGCCAAACGTGAAAAGAGCAGGGCTATTTTATCGATAGGTAATGCAAAAGTTGGAACACCGCAACCGTCAATTGCGATTCCAATATCGCTAGCCGACATATCACCAACTTCCTCCAGAGTATGGAGAATTTCTTGTTGAATTGGATGAGATAAGTCTAGATATCCTTCAATGGGAAATCCTTTAATCCGACATCCCATTAACATACCCGTGTGCTTTCCTGAACAGTTGGAGTGAATTGCAGTTGGTTGCTGACAGTTTCGAATCATGTCACGTTGAGTTGGTAGGTGTCCGGGTAGGTGTGGACCGCACTGAAGTGTCTCCTCTGTCAAACCAGTTTTTTTAAGGATCTGTCGGACCAATTTGAGGTGATAGTCCTCACCACTATGTGAAGCACACATGACTGAAATTTCGGATGGATCTAGGTTAAACTCTTCGATAGCTTGGGATTCGAGGGTCGGCAACAGCTGAAAAGGTTTAGCTGCCGATCTCATAAAGGTGACCAGTTTCGGGTTTCCAGCAGCGTATTGCAAGTTTCCTTTAGTATCTACAATAGCAATAGCCCCGCGATGGATCGTTTCTGTGATCGTTCCCCGGGTGATTTCGATAAGAGGTATTGTATCTAATGAATGCATCAGTGCACTTTAAGAACCCAAATGTTTATTTAAAGTGGATAGAATCTCCAATTTGAATCTTGCCTCCTGTGACGACTAGACAAAGGATACCACCTCGCCAAGCTGGTGTTAGTGCGTCTTGTAAACCATTGCAGGCTTCATCCATCCGGTGGCAAGGTTGGGTCTCGCCAGTGACCTGAAGAACAATTTCACCTATATGCAAATGACTACCTTTTGTATTTTCGAAGGAGATGTCCTTAGTCAGCAAATTAGCTCTTCTGGTTGTCCAGGGCATTTCAACGCCTAAATCTGCACAGGCATTTTCCCAATCTTCCTTAGATAACAAGGTCACCTGACGTTTTTCGTGCTTTCCTCGAAAGTCGCCATCGATACCTAGATCTATTGAAATATCTGCAGTATCTAGCAATTNCATAGGTGCACGTGATTTTTTCCGAATTGCAATTCCCATCAATTTTCCTTTTTGCATNGTGAAAACCTCTTGTTNTATGTTGTNTTGATAGAATAGTACANTNTNTCGTGATCTAAAAAAAACTGCCACGNCATCANTTGCTNTCTNCAATGTATGTAGGGTTNGGTCTTGGTGATATTGNATTGATAAGAACAGTTTTNTACGGGCTGAATCGAGATAGGAAAGCATCGCATACCAGTTTCGGCGCGGTGGATGAAATGTCGTGNGAAGTTTTTAGTTGAACCTGCTGATTTTTCGGAATCGTATCTGGTGGCGGGGCATGTAATATTATATCATCAGTACTCCAGATCCAGATGAGTTTATTCAATCCAATCGATTCAAAGGTAGTTACATCAAAATTGTTAGCTGGGTGGCGAATTGAATTTATGTTAGCATNAAGGATATAATGCGAGTCGCAATGACCTTCAATCGTAAATTTATGGTNATTTAGTGGCTCTGACAGCAACNCTCGTNTTGTGTAATAGATTCGGATGATACTGCNTCCGATCATAGATCCTAACTTCAAGTTTCGCATCAACTGACCAAGATGAATTGCTGCTTTAGTACCAAAAGTCAAGTAGTTCGCAAAAGCTGGAGCTTCTAAAACAATATAGGCTGTCCGTCCGAACGTAGCTGGATACTGTTTTACTGCGTTATGGACAACTGCGCCGCCCATCGAGTGCCCCCAGATAATCCANTTNTNCAAGCCGATTTTATATTTGTTTGATAGCATTTTCAAGGCTTGGTGAATGTAATGTGCGAATACTGGAATCGTGAAGGGTTCTAGAACGGAAGAAGCTCCCCAGTTTTCTTGATCATACCCTGGATACTCTAATGCAATACCATGGTAGCCATACTGCGCTAAGCATTTAGCCAGAGGTTGAAAGTACATTGCTGATGTTCGAATTCCATGAACAAACAAGATNGCAGATGTGTGGTCTGATGTGTTAAATGGCGCGAGGAAATAGTAACGTAAGCCAACTTTTTGTCCGTCGACTTCAATAGGTATTTCAGGCTTTGGCTTCAACATTAATCAGGTGATGCGACATCCCCGTTTTCGATCATGCTTAGTAGCGGTGAATCTTCGATTTCAAGCGGTAAATTGATTTTTTGACGACGACGACTGGATTCGTAGGTGGCAAATATCAATTCGGTTGCTTGTAATGCTTTTCGTCCGCTGAGTTCTGGTTCTTCACCAGTTTTGACGCATTCTATCAGGTTTAGTACCGATAGTGTTGTGTCATTATAACCTTCAGGAACAGCACCTCGAGGATCCATTGTTTCCCAATCGGATGCACCTCGAGCCAGTACACGTAATGATACTCCGGCTGCATGCACCTCGATTCTACCATGGGTACCGATAAGCCGGTTTCCTGCACCTGCTACTCCAGTACCGCCTGTACCGAGTAGGCCTTCCAAACCATTTTTCCAGCGGATCCAGGATAACCCACAATTTTCAACTGGTACGCCAAACACTCGATGGGTTGCTGCCCCGTCAATTTGACCAATGACCCAATCTACTGGTTCATCGTTGTTGTAAAAGAAGAACATATCGAACCAGTGAGTACCCCAATCTAGCAGATTACCACAGGATGCCTCAACACGAACAAGATCACCGATTGTTCCATTTTGTGCTAACTCCTTTGCTCTGACGAACTCGGCTCCAAATCGGCGTTGATGACAAAATGTAATCATGACATTATTATCAAGACAAGCCTGATACTGTTTTTTAGATTCCCCCCAAGTGGGCGCCATTGGTTTTTCTGCATGGATGGCTTGGATACCACTGTTGGCTGCATTGAC
>PBXZ01000123.1:0-51425 GCA_002729415.1 Candidatus Poribacteria bacterium
CGCCAGTTATACCAACAGTTACAGGGTTCAGGTTTTGAGTCATTGAGTCTCCCTATTTTCATCATTTCTTTCAGAATTTAAGATGATTTTGAATTTTNACTGTAAACATCTCCAACAATGGNTTTTCTTCTAGAATTAGAGACCTTCTACTCTACCTGGCCGGTGATTGTACCTGTTTTATCAATGCGTACCCATTGTCCATTAAATTTCACTTTGGCAGATCCTTCTGAGAAGGAATTTGCTTCCTCAAACTGTGGTTGGATTATCATCTTACCATCATCATCAATGAATCCCCACTTTTTGCCTACTTTTATTGCTGCCAGTCCATCAGAAAAAGGGGTTTTTCCGTTCGATGGAGAGGAAATAACAATTCTTTTATCCTGATCAATAGTTTTTGGCCTATCTTTTTTATCGGCAATCATAGGTTNTTCTGAATCAGTTTGAGTCGTCNCCCTCGAACTCAACTGGGGCACGACCTGTAACTGACTTGTATGTTTATTGCTATCGTTCTGCTTTTGATCATACTTTGACGGATTGGACGTGGGCGTCAAAGTCTCTTCCAGGTTTTGTTTTGCAAGGGTGGTATTCTGATTTGAGCGAGGAGTACTACGATCTGGACCACATCCAAGCAAACAGAGCAATAAAATAATAATAGTTTTATAAATTATAACTTTTCTCATTCCTTATCTCACCAGCATTAAACTTTATTGATTTTGGATAACAAAGCAACAAAGTTCTGCGTTGTTATCCGTCCAATCTCCTCAAGAGATGTACCCCGTAATTCGGCGATCCGTTCAGCCACCGATTTGACATAAGAGGGCTCATTGCGTTTACCACGCCGAAACTGTGGAGCCAACCATGGNCAATCGGTTTCAATTAACAATCGGTTGGCAGGAACTTGCTTAGCAACAGTTTGTAGATCGTCAGANTTTTTGTAGGTTACAGGCCCACCGATCCCTATATAAAATCCGATGTCAAGTGCCTTTTGCATAAACTCAACATCACCTGAAAAGCTGTGCANAACGCCAACAATTCGTCCTTTCCTAGGCCGGAGAATAGGTAAAATATCGTGGTATGCATCACGGTTATGAACAATAATCGGCATGTCAAGCTCCTCAGCCAGATCAAGTTGCCGCTCAAATGCAGTTTTTTGGGCTGATCTAGGTGATAGATCCCGATAATAGTCCAACCCCATTTCGCCTAAAGCAACTACTTTAGGATGATCTGCCAATTGCCGAAAAGTATCCATAACCGTATCGGTTAGATCTGTGGCATCATGCGGATGCATACCAACAGTAGCCCAAAGNTTTTCAGTGTTTATGGCCAATTCAACAGCTTGTTGACTTGTTTTCAGATCGAAGCCAATTACTAGAATCTGCTCGACACCAGCTGATTGCGCACGCTGTAACACATCATGGCGATCCCAATCAAATTGACTCAGCTGAATATGGGCGTGAGAATCAACTAGCATTTGTTATCCTTTTTTTGACCACGTTGGCTGTTTCTCGCGCAACGATAATCTCTTCNTTTGCTGGGATTACCAAAACTTTTACTCGGCTGGAGTCGGCCGATATTTCACCTTCACCCATATGANGTTGATTTTTTTCTGCACTGAGTTCAATACCTAACCAATCCAGATCTAAACAGATTTGTGCCCGTGCGGTAACACTCTTTTCACCNATACCACCAGTAAAGGCNATGACATCCAGACCACCNAGAACAGCGATGTAAGCACCAATCTGTTTTTTGACACCATAGAAAAAGGTCTCCATAGCCAAGCGCGCATTGTCGTTACCCNCGTTAGCTGCTGCTTCTACATCACGCAAATCGCCACTAGTACCTGAAACTCCTTTCAAGCCGGATTCTTCCATCAATTGACGCGTAATCTCTTTAATATCCCATTGTTCCTGATCCATTACGTACAACACAGCAAACGGATCNAGGTCTCCAGTGCGNGTAGACTGAATAACACCATATTGGGTTGAAATACCCATTGAAGTATCAATTGATTGACCGCTCTTTATAGCGCATAAAGAAGAGCTCCCACCAAGATGGCATGAGATGATTCGTAATCCTTCTGATGACCTNGTGATCAANNGTGGTACACGNTCGGAGATCCAGCGGTGCGANGCCCCATGAAAACCGTAACGTCTAACGGCATATTTTTCTACCCAGGGGCGAGGTACTCCGAAATCGTAAGCATAATCAGGAATAGTTTGATGGAACCATGTTTCAAAAACGGCTACCAACGGCATNTTCGGAAGTAAATCTTGAAAAGCACGGATTGAAGCAACATAAGCCGGATTATGAAGCGGGGCCAAAGGAATATAGTCTATCAACGCTTGAATCACAGTATCATCAATCAAAGCCGATCGCCAGATCCCTTTCCCAAAAACAGTTTTAAAACCGACACCTGACAGTCCACTGAGATCCCCAATTCGAGCGATGGCATATTGTATTGCCGCACTGTGATCAGGCNCATCAATTTCTCCAGTGACAGGTGTACCTGACGACCCCAAGTGTGTAAAGTAAGAGGGGTGGTTTCCAATCCTCTCGATATTCCCTTTCACAATTGAAATAGAGTGATCAAGATCAAGAATTTCGTATTTGAAAGATGTACTTCCAACATTAGCACATANTATTTTCATAAACTTCCTTGCTNATAAGCCCTCATCAACGTGCGTTCTGCACTTGCACACCTGTCCGAGAACTGCGACGCATCTGATCGAATTGCTCTATGTTGGACGATTGGATTTTCTTACTCCTCATCCTGAGGTTCATCCGGTAATCGGTCGACCGTTGNGGAGATGGAACAACGNGTTGTNGTTCTCCTTTAGATCTTCGTTGCGTACCAATAGCTTGAGTCCCTCGATAAAAAGCGTAACGATGCTTATTTGANCGNGCAATAACGGTTGATCGACCACGTATACCATCGGCGATNAAAANCCCTCGAAGATCCGTTTTTCCNGATATGAATTTGTCGTTCTCTGTACCAATAGCCTTGACGTGGACTTTGGAAGCATAGTCNCCCGTATTTTCGTTCTTGATATTCACCCGAACGCGACCGCTGATTTGATCTTCTTGGACTTTGATCTGTAACGGCGTAATCAGTACCAATCCACTGGTAAAAAGATCATCCCCTCGACAGATAACCAAATACGCACCTTCNTCTTTCATCGACAGCTTGATTGGCTGTGTTTTATCAGTATAATCTTTGCCATCACCCAGGGTGAAGTTTTCAGTAAACTGGGGTTCAATACCAGCGAGTTTAACCTCTGTGATTTGGCTCAGATTCTTTTGGCGCAGATACAGTTTCATTAGATCCACCTGATATACTTGNATNGAAACTTCTTTAATGTTTCGATACGTCAGTTGAAGTTCGGCCTTTTCGCTGGGATATTTGAACGTTACTTCTGGNAAAGAAACCCNTTTTTGTTCAAAGTAATCAATTGACTCTTTGGCATCAGGATAAGTTGTCTTCACCTGGCTGTACCAATTGATAGCCTGTTGCGGATCTTTTTGCGCATGATATATTTGNCCCAGAATATAGCGGGCTAAATCTCTATCATCGCTATTCCCATTGGCAACCACCTGCGCTGAGGTAATAGCCTGAGCGTACTTGCGCATAGAAAAGAACCCCAGTGACTCGGCATACTGAAAACTGCTGAGAAAGCTACTCTNCGGATAGCGACTCTGGCCAACCTTAGCCAATTGAATAGCTTGTTGAAAGTCTTCCACATCTAGCAACACATTTATCAATGAAAGTGTAGCATCATCAACAAGTGGATTAACGGGATAAAGGGTAGAAAATNGACGCAATATAGCAGCCGTCATTTCCAATAGATCCCTTTTCGAAACTAGTGGATCAAGTCGATCTATAGATGGCACTTTGTCGTAAAGCGACTGGGAAATTGCAAAGTAAGCAGAGATGATTATAGCTGTATCAGGGTAGTCANGCCATAGAGACTGCATAAACTCTATTGATTGTAAAAACTGGCCCTCATCCTGCACTACAGCACTGANATTAGAGTCCTTAGCGAAACTGGCATCAATGATAGCACTATATACTAATGATGCCCGTTCAAACTCCCCNAGATCACGATAGGCTTTGCCCACCACCCGTATANTTTCAAACGGAATATAGAGATCCGGTTGTTTCTCACGTAACACNTCGAAAGTATCAATTGCTTTTCGGGCATCGTAGTGCCTATCCATANCATAGATCCAGAGCAACATTTGTGCTATCTCTTTCTCTTGGTATGATGGATTCCGTTGACGGAGTTTAGCCAATAGCGGGAGTGNTTCTGAAAAATGTTTATCNTCGAAATTAGCTTTACCTAGCGTATAAAGTTCTCCATCGTTCATCTCATAAGGATCTATAGATTTTTCACCCGGTGCTAAAACAGTAAACGTGGATGTAGATCCGACACGCATTCTACCTAATTGATCGGCAGAACGAATCACAGTCGGTAGNACGCGAAAGATCCCCGGAGAATAACTAACCAATTGATAGCGAAAATCATTGACATAGTGCTTTGGTGGATAATAAAGCCGAATTACGCCATCACCAATCTCATAATGCTTAAAATTACCGGAAATCGAATCTTTGACCAAAGTTGTTCCNGCCGGAAAAAACTCGTCCACGATTAGATATTGATCTTGGTAACCAGACTTTATGTCAACTNATACCTGTGTTCGGTCCCCACTCGGAAGTTGAGTGAGTTTGGTTGAGCTATCGACACCAATTGAACGTCCACGGTGTGTCAGTGGNACATGATAGTAGTCGCGGCTAACAACGTGCGGTTTATCCCAAGATTTCGGATCATCAATTTCACCTGAGAAGCCACTCAGCGTAGCTATATATGCGTAACGACCACGTCCATCAATTTGAAACTGAACTTTGTTTCTNCCATCAACCAAGTTGGTAACGGGGACTTCAATAATCTGATTCGGGGCTTGATTTCTCATCTCAGTGGCTTGAATTTCCTGATCGTTAACAAAAACAGTTAAGCGATAATCATCGGATGNAAATTGAGTCTGTTGATAAAAAACAGCTAGTGCAGCAACGATCACACCTTTTGCTCGATACGGCATAAAACCGTAAAATTGTCTNCGGGAAATCAAAAAATCGACCGNTTTGGCAATCCAAGAAGAACTTGGATCTATCTTCTGAATCGCTAACAGTGTCAAACCAACTGNNTCTATATCAATCATTCGATCAGATTTTGGAGGCAGAATTAGATTTGGAATAATCAGATCTANCAATTCCTTGGCAACCTGATTTCGACTCAAGTTTGCAAACGTCAGAGCTACATAGACTAATCGGTTGTGGTCCATATTACGCCGACGTCGATAAAGCCGGTTGGCATANGCGAAATCCGCCTTGCCAACNGTCGAAAGGGCATGAAGGANAACTACCTTAGATGCATCATCCTGATTAGCACTAACAAAGGCATTCTCAAGAAACNTGGTTGCGTTTGTAACAACTTGATCNTCAAAGATAAGCCCAACTCTTTTAGCTTCCGACAAGGCCCAAAAGTTCTGAGCAGTTACNAATGAATNACTTTCACCTTTCGCCCGAGNCCATCCACCATCCCCATTCTGAGTTGAAATTAACTGGCCAATTAAAATTCGAGCCCGTTCAANCAAGTCATGGCTATCAGTAGCCGAACCGCCNGCTTTTNTGGNATAGTCTATGGCATAGGCAACNGCTAAAAGGTCGCTACCGACATCACCCGGCATAGGAAAGATTCGTTGATAAAAANGCCTAACTACCTGCCTGGGATAGAAATGGTTCATCGCCAGATTATAAATCATTCGTTCAACACTTTGACCTAAACTGACTGAAAGCTTNCTCCTTCTGTAAGTTTGGTTTTTAGGTATTTCCANAAAGATCGTCTGGTTGCGACTACCAATACCAGATTTAGTATCAGNGTATTCCATACCCCATGGCTGAATNGGAATTTGGCGGCGTATGCCATCTGACATTTTACCTGCCTGTGCTGTAACTTCGACNGTGAGTTGATCTTCAGCNGGAACAACAATGGGATCGAAAATGAAGTCGACNATATCTAATGCTTCAATCTGTGTCGACTTNGCATAAGTCTGGTTGTTAANTTTCAAATAAACCNTAATCTGGCCATTGAAGTCAGTCAAGTTATGGATTTGTGTATTGATTCGCAACTGGTCCCCTTCAGTCNCGATTGATGGCATTTTCAGATCAAGAAAGAAATCTTTTTTGGTGATGGTAGCGACTTTAANCTGACCAACCAGCGTATCGACGGAACAACCATGTCCTGTCAATCTCCATTTGGTTGTTTTTTCCGGCATAGGCACCTGTACTATTGCTTTCCCTTGGTCATCGGTTACAATGGATCCAATCCAGTATCCAGCACCNCNAAATTCGTTGCGAATCTGGGGCAATTCTCCCAAAGCTCTAGATTGGCGATCAAACNCNAGTCTGTTAGCACGACCCTTAGCCTCTATGGGCTGGCGNTTNTCGAACCCACCGAGNGACGATTCATCCGCTTGAGCAGCATCCCTTTCACGCAAAATNCCAAGTCGTTTATACGATTCCACACGCGACAGTNTTCTACCCNATGTTGAGGNCATTTTTTCNNTTTCNCCAAGTATNTCTTCCTTTTCCTTATCAGCTTCAAGTCGTTTTCTTTCCTTCTCGAGTTCCTTGATTACCGGACGGGTTAAGGAATCATAACGAAACCTACAACTGGAAACAGCACGCATAGCGGTTTCACGCCGTATGCCAGCTTGAAAGAAATCTATAATTGGCATCAACTTATTAGGAAAAAGGGAAAAAACAGCTTCNTCAACAAGTGCTAATGAAAATTCAGCTTGAACCGGTTTGCCAAGCTGATCCGTCGCCATAATCGCTATCTCAGCNACGTTACCCGGTGCATAGATGGGTATTGGATCAAAACCACCTTCCTGACGGCGCATAGAAACCTTCAACTGACGTTCAACAGTAAACTCCTTTTGTGNTGACAGCAATTGTCGTTGATCAATTGCNGCAACNGANAAGTAGAAATTTGGGAAGTATGGGTGACCAATCCGAAGATGGATAGGATTCCTACCAGATTTCAGCAACAAAATCTGGTAGGAAATCACTGCATCGCCTTCAAAAGTAATCAGAGCCAAAGTTTCCTCTAACCGAGAATGGATGTGTATCGTTTCCTCANCACCAACCTGCGTTGTCAACCGATCAGCGAAGATACGNAGCTTGACCTGATCGGTATCATCAGATACGGTTACCCTTCCAGTGCNAACAACTGGTTGATCAAATCGATCAGTACCTCTANCCCGAATCAAGTAATTTCCACCTTGAGTCAGCATCAACCGNATTTTACTTTTGCCTGTTTGTTGATCTGTTTCAATTTTTAGTGTTTCGACTAACACTGTTGCTGATTGATGAGCCATTTCCATCCATGGGATTTTGGACAGTACTGGANGGGTTGGCGAATCAGTTTTTCGTAGCACGTCAACTTCCAACAATTGTCCCACNGGATTACCATTNGCACCTAGAGTNGTTACTGTCACCTCTAGCGGTTCTCCAGACANTGAAACCTCGGTCGATGGTGAAATCTGGATTGAAAATCCAAGTTGCGCCAGAAAGACTGACGTAGCAACACTCACATTTTCGCCCTCAATTGTCCCATTGAAATTGAGTGTTGAGCCTGGTACCTGAAGCGAGGTATCGAAAGTAATCTTGAGCTGACCCTGATCATCAGTTGGCTCAGTAAAGGTTTGNCCATCCGGCAAAACATAACGTATTAATGCTCCTTTTACCGGNTGACCATAATAATAATTCGCNGTAAAAGTCGCTTCCANTGTTTGGTGACGAAAATATACTTGACGTGGAAAATCGAGAGTTAANTGAATTTTTTCGGTTTGAAACCGCTGTACCTCGAAATTGCCGTTGAAGACTTGNGTNNGCTCCTGATCGGCTTTAATTTCAGCGGCGATAATCCGATAGCNTCCAACATTGGCGTTCTGGTCAAGCATCATCTGAGCAGTAAATGTCCCAAACTCGGAAAGNGTGACTTCTTCCTCATNCAGGGATCGACCCCGTGCATCAATNATGCTTAGTCTATACATTGCATCTTGGTCAATGACATAAGAGCCACGCTGAACACGGCGGACGATTCCTCGAATCGAGACTCTATCACCAGGATGGTAGGCAGGACGATCAGTGTAAATATAGCCCCGTGGTGTCAATCCTTTACTGAACTGTAACCCAACGAGATCAAGTCGGTCAGACGCAACATTACCATCTTTGATTACGAAAACACTGGCCNAATCGCTTGATTTTAGCCGATCGTGCTTCTGCTGAAAAACACCATCTACNCCTGTCTTTCCTTCCAAAATAATACTTTCACCATCACTGACAATAACTGTCGCTTCTGATACCATGCTATGATTGACAATATCCTGAGCAAAAACCAGTACTTCACTGCGCGAAGCCTTAATAATAGCTTCAATGTTACTACGAATTACTATGGTTGTTGATTCAAGGTCTACGTCACTCACCTGTACAGCATAAACACCTGGACCTTGAATTGGAATCTCGATGTCTTGTTCAATTGGTTTGTACTTTTCATAATCCGAGATAGAATGCTCCCACATTTGGTTAGGGGCAATTAACGCTAGATCGAGTTCCTCAATCCTTTTGATGCTGTGCATTTTTCGCCAATAGGCTTCCAAGTCAATTTTGTAGAGGTTGACTTCCAGCTTCTTAATATTGCGAAGAGAAAGATGGATTTTCGCCGGTTCGTTTGTTCGAAAGGTTCGTTCAGTGGTCAGTTTTAGCTGTTTTTCACTCATCTGTCGGATCCGGGTTTTGGCCTGATCTTGCCACTCCCCCCAGGTCAACTTCCGGTAAGACTCCAGTGCCTTTTCAAGCTCTCCCAACTTTTGTTCGTACACTTGGCCAATCTGAAAAAGGGCAAATGACGATTCTTTCGCCTTCGGATATTTGCTGACCAATTTTTCCCATTCCACAATAGCTGATTGGTAATCGACCACTGATCCCTGATTTTTCTCAGCTTGATGAACGCGCATTTGACCGTAAATAACCAGTATCTGCGGTATGCGCGAATCAAGGGGATGATCCTTTTCAAATTGCTTGAATGACTCAATTGTATCATCGTACGCCTTCTCGGTTAGTAGACTGATGCCGATTTGGAATTCAGCATCTATAATCCGGCTTTGGGCTCCCGTCCATTTTGGACCGTTGGGGAAATTGGTCAGATACTGCTTCCACGTTTGGATTGCATCTGCATATTTCTTTTGACCAAATTGAAGTTCAGCAATGTAGAAGGTTGACGACATTTTTTGATCTAAGACAGCCAAATCTTCCGATGCAATTACCAGAAAATCCTGATAAGCAGAAATGGCGTTTTCAGTTTGCTGACGAATCCGATAGCTTTCTGCAATTTCAAACATTAACTGCTTTGATCTCGGATCTTCTGAATAAGCACTCACAAAATCTTCCGCAGCTTTGATACCCAACACTAATTCTTGATCAGTTTCCGGTTTAGGAAAATGGAAGGCGCGCGTTAGGAGAAATCTGGCATCTCTGATCAAATCGATGTATTTCTCTGATTCTGCCCCTGACAACAACTCCAACAAATCCACAATATTTAACCCAGCAGATTGATGCTGATTCTGGGCAATTTTACATTCCGAAAGACGATACTTAGCTTGATAGAATCTCTGACCAGAATCGGCATCAAACTGGGTTAGATAAGCTCGATAATCCTTGATTGCCCGTGAGAAATTCTCGGCCAATTGCATCATCCGTCCTAAACGGTAAGTTAATTCATTTTTCAAATCATCACTAATTCCTAACTCCAANNCATNTTNCAANTCATTACNAATTCCTAACTCCAAAGCACGTTGGTAAAGATTGTGGGCCTTCTCATAATTTGGTGGAGGNGCATCCAGATCGTTCNCATCAGGCTNACGTGAAACCTTTTCNGCNAAATCAATATATACTTTCGCAATATTCGACTTCCGTNTCGACGATAGTAAGCGTTCCACCTCAGTATTGTAGATGGCCTCAGCCGAAGAAAAATCTTTGAGATCGAAATAACACTTAGCCTGTAGAAACGTCGTTTTCCGTAACCAAATTGAANCTGGATAGTTACTCACCAATTGTTGACAGGCATTAATCGACNGTTGAAAATCCCTCGTGTGAAATGAAGCCAGCGCTTTGAGATAAATCAGGAAATCGTTTTTTTNGTTAGCCGTTTTGAGNAGATCATCAANCTGATTGATAGCTTGATTAAATTNNTTCGATTGGAGAGATGCCTTGATAGCATCAATAGANTCCTCTGTCCCTATTTCCGCCCAAANATCAAGGGCCATAACAAAAACAAGCAACAAAAGACTTGTTCGGTTGAGCATCAGGATTCCTCCGATGTGAGTCTGTGGTTAAGCAGGAAGGTATGTTTTTATCAACATTCTGCGTTTGNACCTTCACTTCCGAAGATCTCAAGCCTCGCTTCAGTAGTAATGGTGTCCGCGCAAGCAGGGCGATAGTGAAACTGTAGGGCACNCCGTTGGCTCCGTGAGAAGTTANCTGGTGTACCATGGTGAATCAACCCATGAAAAAAAAGACATCCCCCTGGCTCCAAAGGAACCAGAGTATCGTTTTCTCCACTAACGTCGGTATCACAGATCTGCCAATCTCTCCTCTTGAAGTGTATCATCGGTTCTTTATGTGAACCAGGAGCAATGTGCATACATCCNTTTTCAGACGTGGCTTGATCAAGGGCAATCCAAACACCAATCACTGTTGTTCCCAAAGGATAGTTGAAATAAGCACAGTCTTGATGCCACGGTTTCTCGGAGCCAAAATCACTCGGTTTTAGCAAAGCCATGTCCTGCAAATGAAGTGGTTCATCATCCATCAAACGGGCTAACACTTGCAAAAGATCTTGATTATAAAACATAGAGTTTAGGTGAGAATCGCAATCAACAAACCCATGAATCTTTCGAGTAGCCTTACGCTTTTCTAATCCCGACAGCTCTGCTAGATACTTATGTAACTTAGGTTCAATTTGTACTCCNTTGAAATCCGGATACTTACCATCGATTAAATCATAAATAGACTGTTGTGCTAACTCTATATNGCTCTGATCGAAAGCATCATGAACTACTAAATATCCATGATCGTGGAAGAACTGTAGATCAGTNTCAGTAACATTACCGAATCCACCTTCAATTGATTTGGAAATTTTATTGTAATGATACAATTCCGGCGGATACGCTACCTCTTTCAGAGACTGAATAAAACCTTTATCCCAATTCATGTTATATACCTCCTCTTTTGCAGACNCNCGTTCTTCCATCTTCCNTTGATTCTCNAAATGTCGTTGCTTCCNATTCTCGTCATTCTATAGCAGATTGGATTTCAGATTCTAACATGGAGGACTCGGCATGTCAACGATGGAGATAATAAACAAAATCAGGATAATAAAAACGCATATTCCAATTTTTTGGTTAGGTCNCTGATTACATCCNNTGGCCNTATGGACTCATAAGAGTAAGTANGATATAATATTTGATTGTACTCAATGTATCCTCTTAATTTAGATAGATTATAGTTAATATTCAGCTAATTCGGCTTTGATACGTTTACAATAGAAACTTGCAACAATTAANAGATGNCTAGCTTAGAAAANCCTATATATTAAACTTGCTCATCAGCANAGATAAAACTTAGACATCACTAAACAGGAGGAAAATGAAANCCACTATCCAGATTTCCGATCAGCAGAAGCTACAGTTTNAGACAGANGGATATTTTGTCCTGGAAAACGTTATCCCTGATCAATTTTTGAACCTGCTTCGTGGTCAATGTCAAAGATTTATCGATCAAATAGATGTTGAAATGGATCGGCAAGATACTAATGTAATGGGAATTAACCATCGTAACAAACGATATTTCGTCTCGAATTGCTTCCGACAACAACCGAAACTCCGTCAATTTTTATTTAGTGAANTGATGGCTGAGATCTGTCGTGCCACGCTAGGCGAAAATGTATACCTTTTNTGGGAACAGTACGTNGTAAAAGGCGCAAAGGAAGGAATGGCGTTTAGCTGGCATCAAGACTCAGGTTATATTGGTTATCCTGATCATAGACCCTACTTGACGTGCTGGTGTGCATTAGATGATATGTCAGAAGAAAACGGAACTGTGCATGTGATGCCTTTTTCTCGTGTTGGTATTCGATCATGGGTGCAACATATCCGTGATGAAGGTACAAATGACCTGATAGGTTACTTCGGACAGGATCCTGGTGTGCCAGTTATTGTCCCTGCTGGCAGCATTGCCGTGTTTACCAGCATCAATTTTCATTCTAGTGGTACTAACCATACTAGTAATCTACGTCGAGCATATCTTGCACAGTATTCAGCTGAACCGCTTTTAAGTCGCGATCAGACGCGGCTGTGGGGTAATGCTGAACCGTTACTCATTCATGGTGAAATGGCTGTTGGATCACCTCCACCAAACATACCCTCTAATTTTAAATAATAATATCAAGATCAAAATTAATTAGTGAGAANAAATTAAACCAGACGCANCTTTATGAAATGATTCATAACTGAAGGAAAAATTATGCTTGGTGTTCAAATATTGGGGAATGAAAAAGTTGNGGTCAAAGATTATCCGGAACCGATACAAAANCAAGGTGAAATTTTAATTCAGATNAAAGCCTCAGGAATCTGTGGCAGCGAAATGCACGGCTACCGGAATCATACTTCTCAACCATTCAACGNTGGGCATGAAATGGCAGGGATTGTTATCGANGCNGGNAATTCNACACGGTTCAAAGTTGGAGANCACCTTGGCGTTCATGCTGTTTGGGGTTGTGGAGATTGCCGATGGTGTNATGTCGGNAAATATACCTTTTGCGATGATCGGTCAACTTGTCCCGGAACACACGCAGAACGAATTTCGGTACCAGAACATACCTGCCTCAAATTACCGAAGGATATNCCTTTTGATGTTGGAGTTCTTCTAACCGGNGACGGTTTGGGCGTTCCATACCATGTTAGCCNACGGCTAAACACNAATNAAGGAGANGTTGTTTGNATTATCGGTGCAGGCCCAATTGGTCTTGGTAACGCGATGATTCAATCTTTTTTTGGNGCGGAGGTCGTTATTATCGACATTAATCCNTANCGNCTCTCTTTAGCGAAAAAGTTTGGNATAANNCACACTATCAACTCACAAGAAATCGATCCCCTAGAAGCAATATCAGAAATTACCCAAGGAATGCTAGCAAATAAGTGCATTGAAGCTGTTGGACGTCCTGAGACACTCAAGTTAGCGCTGAAACTGGCGGGNAAAGCNGGAACAGTCATGGCTATTGGTGAGCAGGGANACGTACCNATCAANCTCAGTGGTGATTTGATTCGCCGAGATATTACTTTGATGGGAAGNTGGTTCTATCATTACTCAGAATACCCTTCTATGATTGATCTATATCGGTGTGAATTACCAATTAACNAAATAATTACGGATCATTTCNCACTCCTTGAAGCTCAGACAGCNTTCAGTAAATTTGCTCATGGGCAAGCGGGGAAAGTTATACTAGAACCTTAAGANAATTGTTTCCNTTACCAACCAAAATGATTTCACATAATCTGGCAGTTTNCTCATTGTAATTAACACTTGACATCACCCTACCGGGGGGTTAGTATGACAATTGGTTCTCATAGCCATACCAACACAAANCAAATCGCCAATCGGCTCTCAAAAATCGAAGGGCACGTTCGAAGCATCAAAGAGATGGTTCTGTCTGAACGGGATTGNTCGGAGATCTTAATCCAAATTGCGGCTGTACAGTCTGCCTTACAGAAAACTGGAAAAGTTATTCTGGAAGAACATCTGGAACACTGCATCGTTGAGGCAATCCGAGAACATGATCAGAAAGAGCCACTCGATAAATTCAAAGATGCTTTGGCCAAGTTTATTCGCTAAACATAATTGANAAGGTTAAAGAAAAATGCATGAAGGCGGACATGGAATTTTAGACNGAGTCAAGAAAAAGCACCACGACCACGACCATGACCATGACCACGACCACGACCACAACCACGACCACGACCACGACCACGACCACGACCACGACCATGACCACGACCATGTGTCAAGCNNTANCACNAAGGTTTCAGCTGNCATCATAACAGNAGCTATCATTGTTGCTTTTATTCTGTGGAAATGGTTCCTCCCATCCAATTAAGCAAGGAAAANNATATTAATGCATGAAGGTGACCACGGCGTCTTGACAAACCCAGATTCCACTAACACAAACAGAATGGGGNGGTACAGAAGATTCTTCTTTCCTANCAGTTTACTGTTCCTTATTATTCTGTCAGCNATCCAAGGAATATCAGGCCTGTTAGATCANTTTGATCTTGCAATCATCCCCATGTTATTAGGTGGTGGTTTTATTACCTATACNACTTTGGTATCNACCATCGAAAAGAAGCAGATTACGGCGGGNCTTTTGGTCGTCATTGCCTTGTTTGCTTCAGCCATTGCAGGAGAGTACCTGGCAGCTTCCATCGCCGCTTTTATCATGATCAGTGGCGAATTTTTGGAAGATTTAACTTTGGCCAAGACTCGGAATGCGGTTCAGGAACTGATTGAGCTGGTGCCCGACGAAGCGTGGATTTCCCAAAACAATCACTGGATTAACGTCCCAATTTCCCAGATTCGTGTGGACGACTTAATCCTAGTTAAACCGGGAGAGAGAGTTCCAATAGATGGGCAGATTGTCAAAGGCGATGCGGCAATCAATGAATCTGCCTTAAACGGTGAATCTATGCCGGTAGACAAAACGGTAGAAGACATGGTATTTGCTGGGACGATCAATGAAATGGGCGCAATTGAAGTTAAGGTTACCAAAATTGGTGATGATACTGCTATTGGTAGAATCATTGATGTCGTCTATCAAGCTCAGAAAAATAAAGGACGCACTCAGAGAGTCGCTGATCAATTCGCACAATATTTTACACCTTCGATTTTAGCTGTAGCTACGATTATCTTTTTCGTAACCTTAGCAGTTCATCAAAATTTCGATCAGCTAGGAGCATTTGCTACAGGGTTATCAGCGGTTGGCTTCATTCCTGAAACCAATCCTGAAGTTCTTCGAAAGATTGCTGTCATTAATGTTACAGCGGTTCTCCTAATTGCCTGCCCATGTGCACTAGTTTTGGCGACACCAACAGCAGTTATAGCTAGCGTCGGCAATGCAGCCAAAAAGGGAGTACTCATCAAAGGGGGTATCACGGTCGAAACAGCGGGTCAAATTGACACAATATGTTTCGATAAAACAGGCACTCTGACCTGTGGGAAACCGCAAGTCGTCGCTTTCGAATCTTTCGGTGTAGAACCAGAACAAAAAGTACTACAATTGGCACTAACAGCTGAGATTCAATCTGAACATCCAGTAGCTAAAGCTCTCATCAATTATGCCCAAAATCAAGATGTCCAACCAGAACCCATCAATCAATTTGAACAAGTATTCGGTATTGGTGTCAAAGCAACACTGGATCCAGATCAGGAGGTTTGGGTGGGTAATCGGAAGATCTTAGAACAAAATTGGATTACTCCAAATCCATTGGCTAAAAAATTCCTTAAGCAACAAGAATCNGAAGGTAATACCGCTTTACTTGTTGTGCTCAATGGTCAAATATTAGGTGGAATNNCNGTAGCTGACACAGTAAAACCAGATGCTAATCAAACAATCAGGAAACTNTATCAAACTGGAATTAAAAACATTATAATGCTGACNGGNGATAATGAAACCAGCGCTCAAGCCATTGCCAAACAGNTCGGTATCAANACGGTCAAAGCGGAATTGNTGCCGGAGGAAAAGNTAGAAGTCATTCGACAGATTCAGTCAGAAAACCGGATTGTTGCCATGGTTGGAGATGGTATCAATGATGCACCTGCTCTTATGNTATCGGATGTTGGNATCGCTATGGGAGCCGCTGGCACCGATGTTGCTATTGAATCAGCTGATATTGTGTTGATGAATGATAACTTAGAATTAATGNATAACATGCTCAGTTTNAGCAGAAGGACACTTANNATNATTAGACAAAACATCCTTGGATTTGCAGTTGGAATGAATGTAATTGGAATCCTGTTAGCGGGTAGTGGTATACTTTCGCCAATTATGGCTGCTGTTGTGCATAATNTTTCTTCCGCNTTTGTCGTCTTAAACTCCGCACGCCTCTTGCGTTTTGGGGAAATCGAGCATCGTCACTGATAATCTACTCCAACAAGCTGCCCACATTCTAAGCAATCTTATCCAAATCCCTACGGTAGCGGGTACAGATACAGAGAGCCAAGCNGCAACTTACCTTCTCGGNTGTGCTAATGAAACTGGACTCAACAGCCGAGTCATCGAGCCTCAACCAGGCAAGGGATCGTTCATCGCCCATATCCCTGGAAAATCGGAAGAATGTCTGTTGCTTCTCTCCCACCTTGATGTTGCAACCGTTGACCAACCATATAATTGGAAATACCCCCCGTTTAGCGGCACAATTGCCAATGAAACTGTCTGGGGACGAGGTGCGATTGATTGCAAAGGGCTTGTCGTTGTATGGCTGGTAATACTAAATCTACTAAATACCCTAAAAAGACCACTTCAACGAAGCGTAATGATGATTGCCGCGGCTGACGAAGAGTCAGGCGGGAATTGGGGAACAAAATGGTTGGTAGAGAATATCCCTGAATGTCAAAAAATCCGGTGTGTATTAAACGAAGGCGGTGGATACCCATTAGTATTTCGGCATCAAAATTTTATCACTTGTCAAACTGGCGAAAAAGGGAGGATATTGCTTCGGGCAAACGATCCACCCCCAGACTCACCTCTACCCTCAAATTCTAAATTCAAGGCACCTCTCACACCTTCAACCAAGCGAATGCTTGAGAAGATGCTGCCTAAACCGATCTCAAAACGCTTTCTATCTTCTGGAATTTCCAGGCTCTATTTGCGGTATCTTCAAAAAGGAGCACCATATTCTCTTGATCCCGATCAGTTGTTCCAGCATGAAGTCAATTTTGAGTTGCATGATCAAAGTGTCGATTTAAAAGTTCGTACTATGCCTGGAACTGATAGCAAGGAGCTGATAAAGACTATTATTGACGATTATGATTTAGATCAACTTCAGTGGACTGAAATCTCAAGAATGGATGCGACCGAGTCCCCACTTGACAATCAATTGTATAATTATATCCAAATATCACTAAATAAATTTTTGCCGAACTACCAAATTATCCCGCATATTACACCAGGGTATTCTGATAGCCGATTCCTGCGTCGAAGAGGTATTCCCGCCTACGGGTTTTTCCCTCTGTTGCCAGATGCACCATTAACTTCCCAACATGGTGATAATGAGTTTTTGTCATTTGCTACACTTCGACAGGCGATTGAAATATTGTTTGATATCGTATCTCAATTTTGCCTATAGGTACGTTTGTAAATGACGTACCACCTCAATCAGAGTTTATCGGATAATTCAACCTTATGAGCTTAAGACCATCGATCTGTGCAGAGAAATTAGCCCCTTCCCCCACACTAGAAATTAAATCTATCGCGGACGCACTCAAAAAAGAAGGGAAAACAGTCTATGACTTTGGCGTCGGTGAGATGAATCCGGAAATAAAACTGCCCTCTATCCTAAAAACGGCAATGGCTGAAGCCGTAATGTGTGATGCCACCCACTACTCACCGGCCGCTGGCGATCCAGAGTTGCTGTCGGCAATAAGTATTGATCTTCAACGTTTTAATTTGACTTANCCCCCTTCTCAGATTGTGGTTTGTCCGGGCCCCAAAGATGCCTTTTTTAAAGTCTGTCTGACCATCATGAGACACTCTTCACCTCGTAATCGGCTCGTTGCGTTTGCACCGGTTTACGAATCCTATCAAAATATACCTGTGCTGCTGACGGGGCAACCGCCAATTCTTTTACCAACAGATCACCATTTCTTGCCAAATCCCAAACAGTTGGAAGATCTATTGAGACGAGACCAAACCATTGCTTTGATCGTCCTGAATTCGCCCAACAATCCATCTGGAGCTGTATACCCACTCGGTCTTATTCAAGAAATAGCAGGTATCATAGGCCAGTACCCAGAAATCGGCATCATCTCAGACGAGGTTTATCGAACTATTCTATATGACGATCATCAACATGAAAGTATCGCCGCTTATTTACCCGACCAAACTTTCGTTTTAGGAGGCATGTCAAAAGAAATCTCAGGAACAGGACTCCGGTTAGGATTCGTCGCTGGACCAGAAACCATATTACAAACCATAGCAATAGTTGAAGGCAATGTCTCTTCCTGCGTCAATTTACCAACGCAAAAGGGGTACGCCCACTTTTTACAACAGGATACTAACCTACAATTACGATACGAGATTCGCGATCAACTCCGACAGCGGCGGGATTTACTGTTACAANGTTTCCGCCAACTGATTGACCAAGCCACTTGGGACCCTCCCTCGGGAGCATACTACTTTTTTCCTGACATGTATGCCTATTTGGGAAAAAAAACGCCGATGGGGACTATTATTCAAAACGATCAAGACTTAACTCTTTACTTGCTAAACTCGGCTAATGTTGTTACAATCCCAGGCAGCAAGTTTGATTGCCCAGGACATCTTCGCCTAGCTTATGCGGTTAATCCATCAACCATTGAAATTGGTATTCAACACTTGGCGGAAGCTTTAAATTGTCTACAGTAACAATCAGGCAGGTTGAAAATAAAAGTTCTGTCACCCAGAATACCGCAATCTTAGGTTGGGTTCATCATTGATGCTTATCTGCTTGAGGCTATGCCAAAATTTGCGGAGTCGTGCGATAGCNTATATAGTTGCTAGTGTTGTTCGCAGTTTTTGATTTTGATTTACGCACGCAACTGTTTTAAGAGGATTGCTCCCTCTTTACAGACATCGAACAATACTACCTAAACCAAGTATTCAAAAAGANCATTAACCCAACTAGTTTTTCCNNAAATTAGGNNAGGNCATAGTAATGAAATTCNAAAGANGTGCTTACTCNATTCTGTTTCTATTCCTACTTCACGGTTTTCTGATGAAATCAGATGCTGCTCAAAAGATAGCAGTAGTCGATTTCGCTGATCAATGGACTCAAGTTGATGCCTTACGACAAACGCTGGATGAATTCAAGGTTCAATACGATGATCTAACCAAAGATATAGAGAATGGGAAACTTAAATTTGAAGTTGAACATAAACTGTTCTTTATTGGCAGCATGACAACCAATGATCCTAAATTGCACCAAAGCCTTGACGACAATGCCCAAGAGATACAAGACTTCGTTAAAAATGGAGGTATTGTGATTGAACCAACCCAAGCGGATCAAAACGAAGCCAACGTGGATTGGTTGCCAAACGGACTACAATGTATTCGCAGCGACCGGGACTCGAAGGATTTCAAAATTCTGAAAGCCGATCACTCACTTTTCGCTGCCCCAAACAAAATGGGAAAAAAAGAGTTCCAAGGATGGGGACATCAAGGATGGCCAACAGTTTGGGAAGTTATTGCTAGCCAGAAAGGCTTTGACATCATCATGGAAAGCATCGGAAATCCCGTCATCATGGAAGCAGATTTTGGCAAAGGTAAATTTGTCATGATGTCGCTGGCACCAGACAAGTACCATATTAAAGGCAATGATGAAAATACTAAGAAAATGGCAGGTAAGTTTATGGAGAATATTCTTGAAGCCTATAAGCCAAAAGCAGTCGATGTAACAAGCAAACTCGCCTCGAGATGGGCAGAACTAAAGTCACACTCAGTTCTACATTGAAGCCTGCAATGCAATGACCTTATAAACTAATTCCACTCTAACAACACACCTGTGTAAGTATCTGGAGTATTAAGCAACCCATCATAGGCTTCCTTAATTTGTTCGGGTTTTAAATGGTGCGAAATGAGAGGTTCAATTCTAAGTTTATCCCTGTCAATCCAATCGAATATCATCTGCTGTTTGCTGAATTGGGAAACATGATTTCCCGCTTCTGTGTACATTGGNAGACACCATTCCAAAGCACCTCGGATTGTGATCCACCGGAGGTGNACGTCCGACAACAATTCNGTTAAGTCTCCATCAACTGAGACTCGCGGTGTTCCCANCAAGACGACTTGACCNTAGTTCGCAGTGGCTTNNAAAGCCTCTAANANGACTTGGCTATGTCCAACNGCATCAACNGTGATCTGTCCCATTTCCCCATTCGTGATTTCTTTAATTTGCTCTTGGACTTCTACAGAAACTCCGCCTACCGTATAAGGAATATTGCACTGTCTGGCGATNTTACGCCGTGCCTCAACGGGATCAACACCGATTACACGGCATCCTCGAATATGAAATGCTTGTGAGGCCAAATTCCCCACCATACCAAGGCCAAAAACAACCACCCACGGACTAGATTCAATTTCACTCACAATTATACTGGTGGCGGCGACGCCTGCCATTCTTGATGCCGCGGCGATAGCTGGATTTATACTAGNTGGTACAGACGCCACTAATCGATCAGCATTGTATCGAATGGCAGAAGCATGATTCCCATAAGTAAAAACGCGTTCNCCCGCGTTCNCCCGAGCCACTCTCTCTCCAACACCCTTGACAATACCAACGTTAGCATAACCTGATTTCCACGGATATGCGCACCATGCGCCTGGCTGAAATACTTTTGGCTCTTTGCCTGAATAGTTAGCTAATTCCGTTCCAGTACTGATGTATGTGTATTCAGTCTCAATTAATATCTCGTTTGGACCTAGTCTTTTTTCATCCAATTCAGTAGTTTGCAATTCAACTTCGTGTTGCCCTACTATCACAACCTGTTTTATTTTCATAAATTACCTCTATTAGTAGGAGTTCTATAGACCCAAACATCTCCAATAGGGTTGACTACGTGAATTAGGTATAACAGCTAGTCTGAACTTGGTCTTTAGTGAGTCCATTCTCCATCGATAAAGCGCCAAATACCAAGAGGATTCTCGTCTTGTAGTTCTACAGGTAAATGGTTGGAACTAACATTATCAAAACACTGCAACTGGGAAAAACGGGTAATGGCTGCGGGAATGCCGACTGAGGTAAAACTAGGATGGCCTGTCGCCGGGAAGGGACCTCCATGGTTCATTGCGGAACTAACTGCCACACCTGTTGGCATCTTATCATTAATTAGCCGACCAACTTTGCGACGCAAAATGGAAGCAACTCGCCCATAAGCGATATCATCTGTCCCATCGCTGGCTGAATAGATAGTCCCCGTTAAGTTGCCTTCCAACAATCTTAAAACCTGATGAGCTTGATCCAAATCGTCCACCAAAACCAAAAGACTTTCATTACCAAATATTTCCTTCTGTAAGTTTTCAGCCTGAGACAAAAACTGCGCCCCTGTCACCTGCAAAAGCGTATTTTGGTGACAAAATCCAGTCCCTCCGCCAGATCTACCACCTACTATCAACTCCGCCCCAGCATCTTGCAAGGTCTGAACACCTGCGACCATCCCTTTTTCCACACTTTCTCCTAAAAGGGTTCCAACAGGCGCATCTCTAAACTTCTGGCTGACACTTTGAATAAATAAATCTGTGTCCGTATCCTTTTGAAGAATCATCAAACCGGGGTTAGTGCAAAACTGCCCTGTGCCAAGCAGACAAGAGCTAACAAATTCTTCCGCGATCTCAGCCCCTCGTTCTTGTAAAGCCCCCGGCAAAATCACAACAGGGTTAACACTACTGAGTTCCANATAGATCGGCTTACCTGCCCGATCAGCGGCGTTTTTGAGGACTAAACCAGCAACACGAGATCCGGTATAACCAGTTGCTCCAACCAGTGGATGAGACACAAGTCGTTCTCCTACATCNTGATGAGTACGGTAGATCAACTGTACCATGCTATTTGGCAAACCTAAATTTTTTACCGCTTCTAAAGCCTCTTCTGCAAATAAACGAGTAGTTCCGGGATGTGAAGAATTAGCTTTAGCAATAACTGGATTCCCCGCTGCAACAGCGGCGGCGAAATCTCCACCGGATATGCTACCAAACGCAAACGGGAAGTTGTTGGGACCGAAAACCACAACCCCTCCCTCAAGAGCTGCATACATTGACCTAATATTTGTTTGCGTATCAATAGTTGGAGACATCCAAGATCGATTCCGCACAGCATTGGCAGCTAGCCGTAATTGGTTTATTGTTCGTGGTAATTCGATACCACCAAGGCGAGTTTCCTTCGGATAGGCAGTTTCGAGATGGGCCATGTCGACTAAGTCAGACCGACGCGCTTCAATTCGGTCGGCGTAGCATTCCAAGAAATCTGCAATTGTAGTNGGGTCAAAATTGAGCAAATCATCTGATGCTTCNGCAGCACATTCAATGGCTGTTTCCACATCCTTAATTGAGCTAACCGGATAGATCTCATTGGTTGGTTCTTTTGTCAGCGGATTTACTGGTGCAAATGTGCTCACGGAATCCGATTCTGTCCAAGCNCCATCGATCAGAACTGGTTGTATACTGGATGTTGACATATCTATAACTCCTTGGTATTCTCTGCGTTTTTCTTNAGGATAAACTTATCTGTTATATAATCACCCAAATTTCTTATCAAGAATATTTATCTGTTCGTCATGTCGATTAGAAGATTAAGCTTTTCTAGTGCTTTTCCAGAATCAATTGCATTGGCAGCGATTCCCAAACCACTTTGTATATTTGAAGCCTTTCCACCAACAACGATAGCTGCTGCTGCGTTGATTAGAGTGATATCACGCTTTGGCCCTTTTTCTCCTTTGAGGATATGATGNGTGATTTCTGCATTTGTTTCAGGAGTATTACCAACAAGATCAGACGGATCTGCATTTGTTATGCCGAACTCAGTGGGATCAATAGTGTAATTAATNACGTTGCCATAAGCGAGTTGCGATACTTGGGTTGTGGTTGTTGTCGTTATTTCGTCTAGGCCATCATCTCCGTGAACCACGAACGCCGATTGGGTCCCAAGATTTTTCAACACATTAGCTAGTGGTTCGGTCAAATTTGGATCGTAGACGCCGATCACTTGTGCCTTTGCTCCNGCTGGATTGGTGAGAGGCCCGAGTGCATTGAAAATAGTACGAATGCCNATCTCACGTCNAGGACCAATTACATGCTTCATTGCNCTATGAAGCGCTGGAGCAAAGAGGAACCCAATGCCTATCTCATCGATGCATTTNCCCACAATTTCGGGTGAAATTTCAATGTTGACACCAAGCGCTTCTAATACNTCTGCACTGCCAGAACTACTTGAAACGGATCTGTTTCCGTGTTTAGCAACTGGAACACCAGTTCCTGCTACTACAAATGCCGCAGTAGTTGAAATGTTAAAAGTGTGGGAAACATCCCCTCCAGTGCCACATGTATCGACAACGAGATTGTGTTCGGTCTCAATTTTTGTGGCTTTTTCGCGCATAATTCGCGCAGCTCCGGTAATTTCATCAATGGTTTCGCCTTTCAGCCTTAATGAGGTAATAAAGCTACCTATTTGAGCGGGAGTTGCATCACCACTCATAATTTGGTTCATTGTTCCCAGCATTTCTGCTTCGTTTAAATTATCACCACCCACCACTTTTTCGATTGCAGTTTTTATCATTCTNTTTCCTCTTGTAATTTTTCCCCTAAGCTACCACCTGGATGAAATACCCCAAAATCTTCACGGGTAAATTTTTTATTGACTGATAAAGTGATAGCTAAGGCGTCTCCCAGTGCCAGTGTTGCTGTGGTACTATTTGTGGGAGCAAGGCCAAGGGGATCTGCTTCTGTCTGAACTCCAATATTCAAAACTAGATCGGCCTGTCTCGCCAATTCCGAATCTGACCGACTCGTCAAAGCAACCAACTTCGCACCAATCTGACGAATTGGCACTATGAGATCAAGAGTTTCCCGTGTCTTGCCACTATTTGAGATAGCAATGACAATATCCTCGGAAGTAATCATTCCTAGATCCCCGTGAACACCTTCAGTTGCGTGAACAAAATATGCGGGTGTACCAAGGCTTGATAATGTNGCAGCAATCTTTTTTCCAATATGNCCTGATTTTCCAACACCCGTTACCACAACACGCCCAAGCGAACAGTTGACGAGNTCAACAACTTCTACGAAATTTTCGTCAATTGCTTGGAGTAAATTTTCTAACGCTCCGATCTCAGATCGAATTGCAGCCTTGGCTGTTTCAAGAACCGTATCTCGTCTCATATATCCATATTCTATCCTGCCNAGATTNTCTGATCAAGAACTTTATGGGAAAGGTTGACGAAACCCAGATACGTACTGTAAAATCNCAGTATTAAATTCTAAAATGCTTCAATTTGTAATAATTAATTTTTACTGACAAAATTTTAGAAAAACAAAATATTGAACACTAATAACATCAAGATCCTAGTCTCAAATTAAACCCTAGGAACGTCACTGAGAGAAATACAACTAATCTCATCTTATGCAGAATTTTTATACTACTGAATGAAAAGGAATTATTATGGAAAATCTAATTTTCAAATCGAATGAAAAAGTACTATTTATTGGTGATAGCATTACTGATTGTGGACGACGCCAAGATGAAGAAAAATTAGGACACGGTTACGTCCGAAAAATAACTGAACTGTTAACAGCCAAGTATCCTAGTCACCACATTGACTATGTCAATAAGGGAATTGGAGGTGATATCGTGGAAGGATTAGAAAATCGCTGGAGCGAGGACGTGATTTCGGAAAAACCAGATTGGCTCTCAATTAAAATCGGAATTAACAATGCAGCTCGGCAAACTGAACCGAACGAAGAATATTTGCCAAAATGGGAAAATTCTTACCGTCAGATTCTCACGCGCTCTTTTCAAGAATTAGAGCTAAACGGGATTTTTATGTTCGAAATCTTCTACATAGCTGAAGATGTCCAAGAACCACGTACTTTGGCAATCCTTGAATATAACGAAATTATCCATAGATTGGCCGAGGAATTCAATGCCCATCTGGTTCAAGTCAGCACATCCTTCAAACAAGCTGTTACTAATCGCCCAAATGCATTATGGACAACAAGAGATGGGGTGCATCCAAACGCTGCAGGTCATACCCTAATGGCATTAGAATTCCTTAAACAAGCGGGATGGTAACCTCGGTTTCAACCGGTTGACCATAATCAACATCATCAACTTCAAAACCAAATAAATTCCGAAAACTTTTTTTATAACCCTCAAAGTCAGCGAGTTCATGGAAGTTGTCGTTGTTGACAAGACTCCACTTTTCATTTACTTCAGCAACCACATCAGGTCTAAGTTCTCGGTCATCCATCCGAATACGTCGATTTTTATCAACCACCGGGACTAAACCGGGACCTAGATACTCTGAAAAAAGTCTTATCATTTGATCTATTGGTTTCTCATTCAGATTTTTGGCATCCATGATTTGATACAATATGCTAATATAAAGCGGAACAATCGGAATGGCTGCCGAGGCTTGAGAGACAACAGCCTTATTCACTGATAAATACGCACGGCCATTAATCTGATCCAACAATCTTGTGTCAATTGCGTTAATTCTTTGTTCAAGATCTGCTTTTGCTAAACCGATTGTTCCGCTAGAGTATATTTGATCAGTTATCTGGGGACCTATGTAGGAATATGCAACGATCTTTGCTCGAGGAGCAAGCAAGTCTTCCGACAGTAGTAACTCAACCCAAAAGTCGAGATCTTCGCCTCCCATTACTGCGATTGTATCTGCGATTTCTTCATTAGTGGCAGGATCAATTGTAATATCAGTAATATTTTCGTTGGTTAGATCAATCGTCTTTCCTGTGCATGGATCACCAACCGGTTTCAAAACAGATCGATGATCAACCCCTGTTTTGGGATGTATGCGGCGTGGTGAAGCGAGACTATAAACAACAAGATCTATCTGACCAAAATGTTCTTGGATCTGATCAATTGTTTTTTGTTTAATTTGGTCGGAAAAAGCATCACCATTGATACTAATAGCAGCAAATTTATCTTGTGCAGCCATCTGATGGAATGCCGCAGAATTATAATAGCCAGTTGAACCAGTCTTATTACCACTAGGAGGACGTTCAAAAAAAACGCCGATTGTATTCGCCCCGTACCCCCATGTCAACGCAATCCGAGATGCTAGTCCATATCCTGTCGAGGCACCAATGACAAGGATGTTCGGTGTGTTTTCTGTTGACTCAATATCCTTTTTTGCTAGATCGATTTGGCTTTGAACGTTTTTTAGACAACCTGTCGGATGGGCATTCGTGCAAATAAACCCTCTAATTTTCGGTCCAATAACTTGAAGTGACATAATTTCCCCTAAAGTTTCTATGTTTTAACGAGAGTGAATATGCAGATAGACTCCAATATCTTTAAAGCGTATGATATACGCGGTATTTATCCCAGCCAGATTAATGAAAAAATTGCTGAGTCCATTGGCCGAGCATTCATCACATTCACAGAAGCAGTTACAGTGATTGTTGGCCGNGACATGCGCCAATCAAGCCNNCCANTATTTAACGCAGTTACNCACGGAATTATTACATCAGGTACNAATATCTCTGATATTGGTTTAGTTAGTACAGATCAATTTTACTATGCATGTGCTACACAGAACCTACCNGGCATTATGATTACGGCTTCCCACAACCCAGCTGAATATGGTGGTTTTAAGATGCTGAAGGAGATGCCGCANGTNATTGGCAATNATACTGGTCTNCAACAAATTCACCAAATCATTGANACCGAAAATTTCCATAATACCAANAGAACTGCTACTATCCAAACCTGCGATTTGACAGACGATTTTGTTNAATTTGCGTTAAGTGTTATTGACCCTGACGCTATTACGCCCATCCAGATCGCTGTTGATCCAAGAAGTGGAATGGTCGGCCCGATTTTGCAGAAAGTCTTTAACCCACTACCAATTAATCTGTCCGGTTTTAACCTTAAAGCCAACGGGCAATTACCCATAGGACAAGGTCTTGACCCCAAACAGGCTCAGAACCACGCCGACCTTCAAAAATACGTTGTCGACAAAAATGCCGACGTTGGCTTTGCTTTTGATGGTGATGGGGATCGTTTTTTCGTTGTTGATGATCGTGGACAATTTGTACCCTCAGATTTTATCATTGCTTTGATTGCTGAATATCTACTCCAGAAACATCCCGGTTCGAAGGTTATCTACGACATTCGCGGGTCTTGGGCAATTCGAGATACAATTGAAATAAACAATGGCACTCCAATTATCGAACGAGTTGGACATTCATTTATCAAACCAACAATGATGAATCAGGATGCAATCTTTGGGGGCGAGGGAAGTGGTCACTACTACTTCCGTGATTTCTTTTATGCCGACTCGGGTATTATTCCAGCTCTGATTCTAATAGAGATTTTGTCCAAAAAACGGGCTAAACTCTCAACCCTCCTCCTACCATTTGAAGAAAAATATTTTTTGTCCGAGGAAGTTAACATTCAAATTAAAAATGGGGATGCGGATAAAAAAATTGATTCCATTCGCCAAAGGTACTATAAATCAGCAATTGTGAATGAATTGGACGGTTTGTCTGTTGAATTTGACGACTGGCATTTCAATCTACGCAAATCGAACACAGAGCCATTAATACGATTGAACCTCGAAGCTCGGTCATATCAAATGATGACCGAAAAGCTTGTGGAAATTATCAAACTGATCGGATCTTGACCTAGCCTTCGACCTCAACAATCACTTCGACTTCAACCGGAATACCACCAGGCAGTTGGACCATGCCAACAGCCGATCGAGCATGCTTCCCTTTGTCACCAAAAACCTCGACGAAAAGGTCTGAAACCCCATTAACAACCTTTGGATGGTCCAAAAAATCAGGTGTAGAATTCACAAATCCGACGACCTTAACAACTTTCTTGATTCGGTCAAGGTCTCCAAGCGCATCCTTCAATGTGCTAATAAGCCCCAATCCAACCAAACGTGCTGATTGGTATCCTTCCTCTATGGTCATGTCAGTTCCCAATTGCCCTGTTTCAAGCTCACCACTTACACTCACAGGCCCATGACCAGAGGTAAAAACAAGGTTGCCTGTTTGCACTGTGGTAACATAGTTGGCCACAGGTTTAACTGGNGGTGGCAATTCAATTCCAATTTCTTTCAGTCGATTTTCTATTTCCATTGAGAGGACCTCTATACAAACTTCATTACCTAACGAATTATGCTTTCAGTATAGCATAATCCTGATTTTAGATCAATTTCAGATGTAGACTGANGACAAATANCAATCTGCGAATATTAGGATTGCNCTGTNTGGATTAAAGCGGGATAAAACGAGCAGGCAAAATACAACCTTTGCTCTCAAAAAACGTGNAAACTTCGAAACGTGTTGGAAGTCAGTGAAAATCATCCAANGNCGAGGAGATAATTTCTTGTTTAGCCATAGATTCGGGTGCTATAATTACTNNCGCAGATCATGCTTCGAAGTGTATTCCTCGGGTATCGGTATTGACCGGAAAATATCATAAGCTCTTACACNCCCTTTCTATCCTAACTTTCATTGCAACATTTGTTTTGATATCGATTGGGGGCATTGTTACTAGCACAGATTCTGGCATGGCAGTTCCAGATTGGCCAACTACCTTTGGTTACAATATGTTTTTGTATCCACTCTCAAAAACAATTAGTGGATATATAGTTTCAATCGATGCGAAGTTACAAGTAGATCTGGATAACTCCATATTTTCCCCAAGTTTGCAAAATGCAATTGAGTCAAAAGACGATCATATTTCCCTCAGTACTGTTAGTAAAATCGAAGTAATTGAATCAGGGAAATCATGGCGTATAAACGACAGTAAAAATCATAGAACCTTCACTGTTAAGAAGGCAGCAAACGAGTTAGAGATTTATGTCCAAGGTGTATTTGCTGAACATAGTCACCGCTTGATGGGATCTATTGTTGGGTTACTCACAATTTCACTGGCAATTAGTATTTGGAAGTTTGACCAACGAAAATGGATGAAATGGCTGGGTGGAATAGCACTACTTGGTGTTATTATTCAGGGTGCACTTGGTGGGTTACGAGTGACCGAAATAAGCGTTATCTTTGCTATTGTGCATGCATGCTTGGCACAGGCATTCTTGGCTCTATGTTGCGGATTAATGATGTTCACCTCTCGAGAATGGACTGAATGGCACCATAACGTCGAAGGAGCAATTCTACTACGCCATCTGAGTATCTTTACCACAGGAGGAGTATATTTCCAATTGATATGGGGGGCTATTTTACGTCACACCGCTTCCCAACTTCAAACTCATGTTTTTTTTGCAATCTTGGTGGCAAACTGTGTGCTATGGATTGCAAGTCGTGTTTTTATTCACCATAGGAATTTCCCCAAATTCACAGTCCCTTCTTTATTTCTCGGGGTTTTTCTCATTCTTCAAATTGTTCTGGGAATTGGTGCATGGTTCAGTGAATTCCAACTTGGAGACAGCTTGGCATCTTTGCCCCGAATCGCTATTACTACTGGGCACTTGGTGATTGGTGCACTCATGCTTGTCACATCGGTTATATTAACTCTACGTGTCTTTTTGTACTCATCTGCATTTAAGGGATATTCTTCTAACCCAGTAGGAGAAGTATCTGTATGACACCCAAAGTCTCCCTCTCGAAATCGCATCTATGCGCCAAATAAAAAGCCTGTTCGCACTTACCAAACCACGACTAGTTCTGATGGTATTAGTTACTGTCTGTGCAGGATTCTATCTCGCTTCAGAAGAGGGTACCACTAACTGGGCCTCTTTAATCAACTTGTTGTTAGGGACAGCACTAACCGCAGGTGGATCACTTGCGTTAAATCAATATATGGAGCGGGATATTGATGGGATAATGGGACGAACACAATCACGACCCTTACCAGGCCGGCAACTCAGTCCAACGAAAGCTTTACTTTTCGGAATCACAATCACAACTCTCGGCCAGCTATATCTCTTCTTTACCGTAAACATACTGGCAAGTACAGTCATTTTCGCAGTTATTTTCACCTATCTTCTCATATATACTCCACTCAAGAGAAAAAATCCAATCAGTACTTTTTTTGGCTCTATATCTGGGGCACTGCCGCCCGTTGCTGGATGGGTTGCGGTAACCGGCCAGATCAACCGTGAATCTTGGGTATTATTCGGGATCCTGTTTTTATGGCAACTGCCACACTCGCTTGCTCTTGCTTGGATGTATCGCCATGAATACGCAGAAGCAGGTGTTAGGCTTCTCCCTGTAGCGCATCCAAATGGCAAAAGTACTGCATTTCACATCGTATTTCACTCTAGCTTATTGCTGTTAGTCGCTTCATTCCCGAAGTTCATTGGGCTTGCGGGCTGGTTTTACTTTGCTTCCGCATTGTTTTGTGGACTGGTTTTGCTTGCTTTTAGTATCATATTCGCACTATCCCGAACAACGCTGGCTGCTAAACAGCTAATGCATATTTCTTTACTATACTTACCTATAGTTTTTCTTGTGATGGTCATTGACAAAGCATGAGTTTTTTGCTCCGAATGTTGCTGTTAAAAATACATACTAAACACAGGCATTAAATAAAAATGAAACATACGCTTGTTACCATAGCTTCTATGATTGGAATCAGTGTTCTTGCTATCATATTTTTAGTTTGGCTAATATATTTCAAGGAAACACATGATTATGGATCGCAACTCCCTTTCTTCACGAAACATCTATCTTTAGTCAATGCTATCCTAAATTTCCTAAGTGCCGTTTGTATTATCATCGGGATAGTCCTAATCAAAAATGGGAGGAAAAAATCCCACAGAAAGTTGATGTTTGGTGCGTTTGCATTCTCAACACTTTTCTTAATATCTTACGTTGTTTATCATCATTTCCATGGAGATACTCTCTTTTCTGGCACAGGATTGATCAGACCAATTTACTTCTTTGTTTTAACCTCACACATTGGTCTATCGGCTATTGTACTCCCAATAGTATTAATCACGTTTGCTTTTGCCCTCTCATCGAAATATACATTACATAGAAAAATAGCGTCCTTCGCTTTTCCTCTTTGGTTGTATGTTTCAGTTACCGGCGTCATTGTCTACTTGATGCTAAATCATCTACCCGCAAATATACTGAATGGCTAATGTTATAATCATGGAAAACCTTAAAGAAAAATTGGACCTTCGTGAGCTTGGAGCTCCAGTTAATGGACAACCCCAAGTAAGTGACCGCCGCTTGTTTTTGCAACTCCAGGTATTTTCTGGCTGTAAAAACCCAACCGCATTAATTGATGTTCTAGAGACTAACGAAGTTCAATCCGTTTTGTACGACGACTTAAATGATCCTACAGGAATCGGCTTACTGCTGATTGCTGAAGAGCCAACTGACATTTTAACCCAAACACGCCAACTTTTGATGAATGATTGCTTTTCAAATCTTGATCACCGTTCCAAGATGACAATGATTGGTCGAACTTATGCTTCAGGCCGTGAACAGGATTTAAACGAAGTACTATTTGAGAGACCACTCCGGAATGTGATGAACACAGAAATGCCGTGGGCCATTTGGTACCCGCTTCGCAGAAAACCGGAATTCTACTTGTTGTCCGGGGCAGAGCAAGGGCGTATTTTGGGAGAACACGGCACATTGGGCCGCACCTACGCAGAAATGGGATACGCAGCAGATATCCGGCTCGCATGCTTTGGCCTAGATCGGTTGGATAACGAATTCGTAATTGGGCTCGTAGGACCAGAGCTACATGCACTATCACGTCTAATTCAGGATATGCGAAAAACCCAGCAAACAGGTAAATATATTGAATCATTGGGTCCTTTTTTCGTTGGTAAAGTTCACTGGCAATCAGCCTCATGAAGAATATACCTACAATTGCTGCAAAAGAAATTTATACCTATTTTGTATCTCCAATTGCGTATTTTGTACTAGTAATCTTCAGTGGACTTTCCGGTTTCTTCTTCTACGCCATACTGCAACGTGCAATTGTACGCCAAGAACTTAGCACTGCTGTCATGCAGATACTGTTTCGGAATTACGTTAGTGTAATCTTGCTTTTCTTTACCCCTGCTGTAACAATGCGACTCTTTGCAGAAGAGAAACGATCTGGGACAATCGAATTACTAAGAACATCACCTGTTAAAGACATTGAAATTGTACTAGGTAAGTTTTGCGCAAGTTTCATTTTGTACCTCGCTATGCTAGCGACAACGCTCTTTTACCCTTTCTTAATTCTTCCATTCGGCAAAGTAGATATCGGTCAGATGATCAGTGCCTATACAGGTATGATTTTACTTGGAGCAGCTTTTCTATCCTTTGGATTGATGGTTTCATCTATGACCCGTAATCAAATTGTCTCTGCATTGACCAGTTTCGGTGTTCTACTGGTATTCTGGATCATCAGCTCCTTTGCAGATCGAGCCGGATCATTAAATAGATTCTTCAAATATCTTTCTCTGACTGAGCATCTTAATGATTTCACCCGTGGTGTGATAGTAGTTAAGGATATCACTTACTATTTGAGTTTTACTTTTATTTGTGTTTTTCTTACCATTAAATCGATCGAATCAGAAAAATGGAAATAGATTGAATGCAAAAAAATGGCATGCTTTTTGGCTTCATCGGGCTGATCTTGCTATGCAGTGCATTTGTTAGTTACCTACTTCGATCAAAAACCATATTCACTTTTTTTTTCTTTCTGGCTAGTTGCCTATCATTAGGAGCGTTTCTCGCCCTCAGCTTTCAGGACATTTCCCGGATTATCTCTAGCCGTCAAGCAAAATACAGCACCAATGTTACGGTCAGTATTCTGGCTCTTTTTGGTATTGCTGTGGTTGTCAACCTGTTGGTTGTGGAGAAATTCGATAAAGCTATCGATCTGACAACTGATAAGTGGTATACCTTATCAGACCAAACCCTCAGTATTCTACAAAAACTAGACCACGAAGTTAAGATCTCCGCATTCTTCAGCAGCAACCCCCAAAGCGAAATAGAGAAACGCCAATATGACCAGGTCAAAGATTTGCTAGCAATGTACCATCGTCAATCTGATAAAATCTCAATTGAGTTCGTGGACTCATATGTTCAAGTAAAAAAAGTAGAGGAATATGGAATTAGAGTGCATGGGACCACCATCTTTGAATCCAATGGTAAAAAGGAACGAGTGACAGTTATCGACGAGCAGAAATTTACCAGTGCGATTTTAAAGGTTACTCGCACAGAAGAGAAGAAAATTTATTTTCTGATAGGGCATGGCGAAAAGTCGACAGACGATTTCGACCCTATGAAGGGATACCATCAAGTTGGAGATGCGTTAGAAAACCAAGGCTACCTTGTTGAGAACCTATCCCTTTCGACTCAGAAAAGGGTGCCCAAAGATTGTACCACGTTGGTCATTGCAGCCCCAAAATCAGCATTCATCAGTCATGAAGTAAACGCAATTAGAAAGTATCTGAATTACGGAGGGAAATTATTATTAATGCTCGACCCAAAGGCGGAAGCAGAAACTAATCCAAACCAACCGCTTATTGACCTAATCTTGAAGTGGGGGTTGCAGATCAACAATGATTATGTGTTGGTTCTTGATCCCCGTTTCTTCTATGTTCTTGGCGGTCCTTCAGCTCCCGTTATAATGGATTTTGATTTTCATCCGATCATGCGTTTCCAAAAACTGCCTATCATTTTTCAGGATGCCAGGTCGTTAACACTACACCCAACACATGCAATTAAAAATGTTAAGATTAGTGAACTAGCAAAAATCTCCGATCAGATTGGAACAGAAGGTAGTTGGGGAGAAACCAAACAAAAAAATTGGCAATCAGCAAAATACAATGCGGAGGAAGATACTTCTCCTCCACTATTGATCGCGGCTGCAATTGAAGAGGAAAATGGGGCACGTATTGTTATTATTGGTGACTCTGACTTTGCATCCAATTTATTTTTGAGTAGTACTGGTGGAGGAGATTTTTTCCTGAATAGTGTNAATTGGCTTACACTNGAAGAAGATCTAATTTCAATTAGTCCGATCGACCCACGATCTCATTCGCTGCGGCAAATGACAGCAAACGAAGTCATATTCACTCAAATAATGTCAATCTTTCTTATCCCAATCTTCATTTTTCTGGTTGGTGTAATTGTATGGTGGCGACGGCGATAAAAGGGATTATAGTTTNCGAATATAACTCGAATTTCTCTGCTGTGTTAGCCACTCNTNCAAATCAANTTCGATTTGGGTTCTTANCCGATTTTGGATTTCCTCAAGAACTTCTTCAAAACTNCTTTTTCGTNCCAGTTTTTGATCGTAAAACTCATTGGGATGATGTCTAAGATATTCTGTTGCTTGCTGTTCAAGATTGTCGACTCTTCCGAAGCGGCGATCCCGNAACTCATTCAGAATCAGTCTAGTCCTTAACCATTCCCTTATTTCTTCCGTTTCTAAGCTGAGTTTCTTNTTTATCTCCTGTAATAATTTTTCATCACCTAGGGTCGCCTTCAATTCNACATCAACTTTTGTCTTCCAGCGTGCCAATGGAATACCTAATTTATCAGCCTCCTGCATCATCAATTTCCGATCTATTAATNCGTTCAGGACAGTTCGCACATTCCGCAAAACACTTTCTACCAAAGGCCTTCGCACAACATGGCCAATATTGACAGTCTGANTTGGAGAACCAGATATCACGGCAGTAGTTCGCCTNGGATCAACNTGTTTAATCCGAGCATGCGCNATTTGCTGTTGAGTCCCTCGATCTAATACTTCCACAATGTCCCTTGGTAGCAAACCATGATCATCACCACCAGAGAGCACAATAATATTATTTGGTGCAACACCCATAATTGGTATTACCAATTTCTGATCAATTAGGACTAACCCCTTGATTACATTTAGTAAAGGTCTTCGCACAATATGGCCAATATTGACAGTTTGAGCTGGAGAACCGAATATCACAGCAGTAGCCCGCCTAGGATCAACCTGTTTAATCTGGATATGCGCGATTTGCTGTCGAGTCTCTCGATTTAATACTTCCATAACGCCATTGGCAACAAGACNATAATCATCACCTCCAGAAAGTACAATCACACCATCCGATCCAATTCCTTGAACTTCCAAATCAGTTTTCCAAAGTAAATGGTTAAGCAATGATTCGTTCTCAAGTGCACTCCGCGTGATAGCNTCATCGTTGACCGTAGCAACAACATAGTCAATGATATTTTCTGTTAGAGCTATACCATCAATACTGATCAAAAAAAGTAAAAATATTAATGATCTGTATCCTAAGGCTTTGCCACTTCTTACTTCCATTTGTATTCGAGTCTCACATAAACTCTGTGTTTCAATCCTAGCATTCACCATTACCTAAGTTACAATTTAATTAAAGTATAGCGGATTTGGTTATTGAGTCTCTAACAATCCAAAACTGAATCTGGTAATGTNATCCTCTCAGAAACAAATTGTATAGAGTATTAGTATCATCCATTTTGTGTTAGCAAGTTAAAATTTCCGGTTCAATCGGACTCAAGATGATTAGGATATTTATTCTTCAAACAAGGAAAGAAGCCAATAATCGATCTAAAATGATGAACNAACTTCATCAATGTCCCNCAATCGGNATTTCATGTCTGGCACCGTCAGCCTCCACTAAATTTATTCCCTTGAAGGGGCCCNNATAAACACCGAAATTGAGAGGATCTCAATCCTCAAATCTAGCTAATTGATATTAGAACTCATACAACCTCACGTCTGTTTTCCTCCTTCGATTGCTTCAGACCAAGAGGATTTCTGATCTGTCGGATTCGGGTTACCTTCTAGTTTACTTCTAGCAATTGGATACGCATCAACAATTGGCACTTGCACATCAACAGGCATTGGTGTCACCAAAGTCTCTGCCCGTTTAATAGCACAAGCTAATTTATCAGTTTTTTGCTTTGCTTGCATTTGATCTCGTTCCTTAAACTCTGGCAAGACTTTAGTAGCAAAAAGCTTAAGAGATTCACAAATATGTCGATGCAGGTTTTTACCCGCCTGCTGTATGAAAATCACCTGATCTACGCCTGCTTTTTCAAATTTGGCGAGATGGTCCCGAATCTGATTCGGTGATCCAATTCCTCCACGTCCTTCCACAAGTGGCTGATTCGTTTCTTCATATGCTTGCCATATATTCGTCTTACTTGGTTTATGAGAACCATTAAAGTAAAAATGGTTAAGCGCATACATGAAAAACCGTAATCCCTTCAAACTGCGCTCAGCAGCAACTTCCTCTTTCTCATGACACGAAAAACCAGTGACCATGGCAACATTTGGATTTACTGTTTGTCCGATTGGAGTACANTCTTTTTGAAAAATTTCATAGTATTCATCAACCCAACTTTTAGCCTCTTCAGGGTCCACAAAGGCAAAGGTGAGCGCTCCAATCCCAAGTTTAGCCGCACTCCGAATTGTCTCCCGATTGGAACAAGCTACCCAAATAGGAGGATGAGGTTTTTGTACAGGTTTAGGAACAATGTTTCGCGGTGGCATCGAGAAATACTTTCCNTCGCAACCAGAATAGGGGGATTGAACCATCATCTTTGCAGTCTCTCGCACAGATTCCAACCACATCTCATGTTTTTGGGAGGGATCTATGTTGAAGGCCTCAATCTCAATCCGTGAGGCAGACTCGCCCGTTCCCCAATCTACACGACCATTCGAAACCAGATCTAAAGTGGCAAGCCGTTCAGCGATACGAGCTGGGTGGTTATATGCTGGTGGATGGAGGACGATACCATGTCCCAACCGAATCTGTTTAGTACGTTGGCTACAAGCTGCCAAGAAAACTTCAGGGGCAGAAGAATGCGAATACTCTTCTAAAAAATGGTGCTCAACTTCCCAGACATAATCAAAACCGAGTTGATCGGCTAGCTCAACTTGGGCAAGAGCCTCTTGAAATAGCTGCAGTTCATCCCCATCCTCCCAAGGGCGAGGAATCTGATGCTCATAAAACAACCCAAATTTCATCCTAACCTCTTTAACACATTAATCATTCCAATCTGCAGTGTCAATACGCATAAGGTCTTCTTAAAATCTAACTACTCTCAGGGATTCNCTTCAATATCCTTTCTGTTCCCCTTTTCACTAAAGAATTGAAACCAAGCTGAAAATATGGAAGAAATTACCAAACAAGTAAAGAANAGTCAGTCAATCAAANTTGGGAACAACTTAATTAAACGTTATCACCAAGAAGTCACCAATCAAGCCTACCAGAAACGTATGTATCTAATAATTATCCTTATATTAACCTCATACCACTCAATATCACTACTCCAGAAGGTACTTGAACCCTCTTTGGGTCACTCCCCATAGATTTTTGCAAGCTAAAACATTTCTATCATTTCCATAAACACAACAAATGCTTAAAAGCATTCTTACTATATTGCTATTTCTTTTCTCTTCAAATCTTCCACCAATAANCCCGCCAAATTAAGAGAATAACACTATCCCCTTATTCGAGTTTATAAATCTCACGGCATTTACCAATGGTCTCTTTCCCTATTATTGAACGGCCTTTTATTTACATTATTTTCTACTTATCTTTATTTTCGTACAAACGACTTAAATCCTGAGCGGTTTTTTGACTACTATCTTCTTCTGGCNTATCATCATTCGGGAAATTTTCGGAAACAAAATNAGTTAGATTTTTCCGTAATCTCTCATCTGCTGTAATACCNTTTTCGNCTGTTTCAACATCGTCTATTTCAGCATCATCTGTCTCANCATCGTCTATTTCAACATCATCCGTTTCAGCAATACCCCCTATTTTCTGTTCTATTTCATGAATCCGTTTTTCTTCTGAACGAATNCTCTNCTCTGCCTGACGTAGTCTTTCCTCTGCAGCTACTGCATCTAAACCAAATGCTCCCACTAATTTTTCCGCATTTTCATCTATTTGTTCTTCTAATGTTTTGGGCTTATCATTATCTACTTTCTTTTTAGCAGAAGATTTTCCAGATTGAACAGACTTTTTTCGTAAATCAACTAAAACACCTGTTTCATGCAACTCAATTGCACTAAAACCGAATTTCTCACCTTTGATCTTTGAAAACCTTGTTCCCATCAAATAGTCTTTTGCTTTAACACACTTCTGCCCATAATTGCTAGTGCTGATTGGAAGCCCATCATCACTATTAACGAATTCAAGAAATAATTTCTTCTCTCTCACATTATAATGTAAACGAAATCCCGCAGTNGCGCTTTCTGTGTGAGAGGATATATCTTCCGATAACTCTTTTGAAAGGGTTATATTCCCATTTTTATTNAAAGTAATCGTATATGGTTTTGGTTTGCTCGAAACTAAAACTTCAAAATCTGTAAGATCTAGCATNTTTTTTTATCCTTGTATGNGAGTTGNCAATCGNTTNATGTTCGTGTCTCTTGCTGAGCTGACATTACATTTNAACTGCCATTCTNCTATTCNTTTCCTTATCGTCTACCAATTTCTGATTACATACATTTTCTACAAACTTAACATGAACCGGACACCACTTGAGTTAGTATAACCCATCTTATTTTTCAATGCACCAAACATTACTANTTGCAACTAAACGAGCTTAGTTGCAAAAGTTACTTTGACTTAATCCAGCCCCATTTGTTNATTACAATTCAAAAAAATCCCATACTATAGCTGAAGATATCCTTTATACAAAATAATCCTTTCCTTCACATTCCATAACTACACTTTCTATTTCTAAAATCAAGAAAAACATTCGAAAAGAAGCCCCAAAANACNAATAGGGGTATCATAACATGGTTACACNNCAGCGAGGTTCTAAGAAAACACCGAAAAAAAACGGATGGAGATAAATCTTAGTAAGCGACATAACAAACAACACAATTCTAAACTGCCAGAAATAAGAGAGAAAACTTATCCAAATCTTACTATCTTTAAGAAATCATGTTTTTTCAGAAATTTAATCTATTAGGTTTCTATAGAATAGAATATGGTAACTCAAGCATACTACCAAGTAGACAAACCCACAGAATCTATGACAGAAACNATTACCTCGTGGTTTCCTTAGATCAAGCGTTTGTTTCAATCCTAAACTGGCTCGATTAAAAGTTGTTTCAGATTTCTCGCTATGAGATCTAAACTCTAGAAAATGCCTATAGGCTGGATATTTTCTTGTTTATACAAACNATTGTTCAAGGAGATCCCNAATTAGCTAAAGCGACGGATTGCAAAGTAGGTGAATGCATATTATTTGACGGTGCTGTTGATTCNCTACTGTTTGAAGAAGATCCGCAAAACAAAATCAATCGAAACTGGGATCAAATAACACTCGAATAATGGTTGAAGTCGCCAGAATTCTACAGTCGGTTGCCGCCCAAATACATNGAGCGCGCAAAATAGTGGACACTCTCTACTCCATATGCTCAATCTTTCCTAGGAATCTTGCCTGCCTACCTAATGTGAATCTGATTCTTCAATAGGNGGAAGCTTCTTTTTGAGCNACAGGAAACGTTGCGAGTCGCGTTGGCTTAGGGAACGTGGTGGCAATTCGGAAATCAGCTTTTTGACATCCGAAATTCGTTCACTTGTCAAAGGATGTGAGGAGGTTAACTTTTGTATTTGGGCTGAGATTTGGCTGTTATTTTGACTTTTTTGCCGCTGCAATTNTTCAAAAAACTTAACCATTCCATAGGGATTCAATTCTGCGGCATAAGTAATTTCAACTGCATTGCGATCGGCTCCATGCTCAGCATCGCGACTGTATTTCATCAACACTCCACTTAAGATAATCTGAGAAATAATCTCTCGTACTTTATCGGGATCCTCACCGAAAATAAGTTGTGAAATCATGACCAGTCCCATCTGTTTAGTCAGTTGCTTCATACCATGCCTTTCGACAACATGCCCAATTTCATGAGCAATGACACCTGCCAACTCAGATTCAGTTTCCGACATACGGAGAAGTCCTACATTAATNTANACATAACCTCCGGGAATTGCAAAAGCATTCACTTCTTCAGAGTTAACAATTTTGAAGGTATAAACAATATTATGACGTTTCGAGTGGTTTACTAGAAGTTGGCCAAGCTCTTGAATATAAGAATTTAAATCAGCATCATCATTGATATCTAGATCTTTCTCCATCTCATTCGCGAATTGTTCGCCAAGATCAGCTTCTTCTTGATCAGAAAAAATGTTTATATCACTTATACCCCCAATACACCCTATCAATACCAACTGACTGAGAGAAAAAACCCAACAGGAAAAATGACGAGCAAGGCTATACTGATTTCGTGTCATCAATGATCAATTTTCTCCGCATCTGTCAAAATTTGGTNAATAAGTTGATCATAAGAAATCCCTGCGGCTTTTGCTTGAGCGGGAAGATCACTAAGTTCGGTTAAACCCGGCAGTGTATTAATCTCGATAACATAAGGTTGACCGAATTCACCAACCAACATATCAACCCGAGAGAAACCGCGACAACCGATTGATCTATGGGCATTAAGCGCAATTTCCTGAACTAGTTCAGTAGTTGGATCCAGTAATCTNGCGGGTATAATAAATTCTGTCATTCCAGCCGTGTATTTGGCTTCATAATCGTAAAAATCGCGTTTGGGCACCAATTCTAAAACAGGAAGTGCATGGAGTTTCTTCTCAGTACCAAGCAAGCCAACNGAAATTTCCATTCCGGAAATATGCTGCTCGAAAAAGATCTCTCCAAACTCTTTTGCCGTTTGAGTGGCCATTCGTTGTAGCTCAGAGACNTTATCAACCATCGAGACACCAATAGATGATCCNTCTGTTATTGGTTTGACAACAACAGGCAGGCCAAGTTGATCAGCGGCTATTTGACACTGAGTTGTTACCTCTTGACCAGAATCAAACTTAAAGGACTTTGGCGTAGGAATATTNGCGGTTTCAAAAATTTGTTTAGACACAATTTTGTTCATGGCAATGGCACTTGCTAGTATGCCAGAACCNGTGTANGGAATCCCAAAACTCTCCAGCACACCCTGNATCGTCCCATCTTCATAGCCCTTTCCGTGTAGGGCCAAGAAGGCAATATCAATCTCTGCAGACAAAAGTTGATTTAGCCAATCTGAGTCAATGGGATCAATGACAACGACNGAAACCTCTNGAACCTCCAAAGCCCCTATTACACGAGCACCNGTTCTAAGGGAAACTTCTCGTTCAGCCGATTTTCCACCCATCAATACTGCAACCCGTTTACTAAACATAACACCTCAATTCACTTCTAGTTCCCAAGCCACAAGAATTTACCAACGNTGGTAATTGGAATCCATNGATAACAATTATTAGATAATGCAAATGGATATATCATGACATGTGAACTAAAAGTATAAACAGCCCAACCTCTCCATGGGCATTTATAAAGTTTTTCTTATCATCAAAATTAAATAACACCTACTTGNCGCAAATCGTTTAAAAAAAAACGATCCATTGTATTTTGATTATGNCAACGGATGTAAGTAATACCACAACTCAGACAAAACCAGGCGAATTGATCACAAAAATCAGCAACCCTGTTTTTATAATTCTCCAAAACCTTATCTGTAACAGTAATTTCCTTTATTTGTCCTGTTTCAACATCCTCAAGCCTTAGATCCCCACTAAACTGAGGATTGAGTTCATCTTCGCTTATAATATGTATAATACAAACTTCAAAATCACGGGAAACGAGATATTTTAAGCCGTTTTTGTAGCTACCCGGATCTAGAAAATCAGAGATGAGAAAAACAACACCACTTTTCCTATTCAAGCTGGCAAACCGACGAACATTTGTGTTCAGGTCGGTTGTATTACCTATATCCATAGAATTAAGTGAGGTCTCAATTCTATGGAAATTCCTATCGCCAGAAGTAAATGAAAGTATTTTTCTCAACTGATCAGAAAGAGTGTAGATAGCAATCAAATCAAAATTGGCTAAGGCGATACTGCTTAATCCCGCTGAAATCTGCTTAGCCACTTTGAGTTTGGTTGGATTCCCAAAATCCATAGATCGACTATTATCTACTAAAACTGATATACTCAGATTCTTGTCAGCATTGAACTGTTTAAGAAAGAGTCGATCCGAGCGAGCATAAACATTCCAATCCACATTTCGCAAATCATCACCGATTTCATATGGCCGATAATCGGTAAATTCAATTCCCACACCTCGGTCCAAACTTCGTCGATTTCCTTTAGCAATACCATGAAAAGATCTTGGCGACCTAATACAAAATTGACGTAGTTTTCGTCTAAGTGCCGAGGGAAGCATTCAGTAAATCCTTTTTTTTAGACACATCTATTATTGAATTGACCAATTTTTCCGAACCAAACCGGATAACATCCGTAGTAGGTAAACCAGTCTCAGCTTCCACCGACTCAACAACTTCGAGTGATTGATCAAACGTCAAATCGAAAGTATTGAGAGAGACACCTATGATTTTGGCCGGCTTTATCGGATGAACCAACGTTTCATATTGACTAATCATTTCATTTAAAGGTGGAAATTTAATTGTGTGTCGCGCAACTTGCATCCGTGTTGGCTGATGGCAAAAGATCATTGCATCCGGTTGTGAACCATGTAACAGACTGAGGGTCACCCCAGAATACGCAGGATGAAACAAGGAACCTTGCCCTTCGACGACTAAAATATCGTTATCTTGGGCCCCTTGTAGCACAATAGTTTCAGCTGCGCCTGCAGTAAAGTCAGAGATAACAGCGTCGATGGCAATACCCCAACCCGAGACCATAATACCATTTTGACCTGTAGCACAGAATATTGCTCGCTTATCCACCGATCTCAGCCCATTGGCCAGCTCTATAGCAGTAATCATTTTTCCCGTCCGACAGTCAGATCCAACCGTCAGTATAACAGTTGATAATACTTCTGATGCCNGACAGGTTGCAATGGGCAAATCCNCCGGTGGTTTACGCACATCCCACAAGACAACATNATGTTTCGCTGCNAGATTAGAAAGNNCAACGTCATCAGACAAAAAATGATGCATNCCGCTCACAATGTGTAANCCGTTTGAGATAGCCTCAACCAGAANCGGATGCCAATTATGAGGTAACTCNCCACCTGGAGGAGCAATACCAATAGCTAACAACGTTGGATCATATGACATTGCNACATCAAGNCTAGCAACAACCGGAATACCTTCACCTATTCCAATAATCTCNCTTGCCGATTTGCCTGNTTTGGTGCTGTCGATAACTGCAACAATATTCTGAGCATGATAGCGTATCAATACTGTTGCAGCCTTCGATCCAAGCACACTAAACGATTCTTCAGCCAGAATTACTATCTTTTGTTCTGATACTTTCAGATTTCCCCGCATACTTTCAGATTTCCCTGCATAATATAAAAAATNTCTACCGAGACATAATCTCAATCCAATTCATACCAAGTANAACTGTCTTCTAAACTGAAATCTATTGCTTTTNTATTATAACACATANGCAGTGACAGCTTCNCTTGACATAAGTATTCTCAGGTGTTATGCTCTGCCTAGTCCCAACCCAAACAGGCAAAATTCAGATCATGAAAATCGGCATTATCGGGTTACCGTATGTTGGCAAAACTTCGATCTTTAATGCCCTGACGGGGGCAGAAGCTGANATCGGTTCTTACACCTCAGGCACCAAAACCAATATCAGGTCAGTTACGGTACCCGACGAACGCCTGAATGTATTGACCGAGGTCTTCCATGCCCAAGAAGTCACGCCTACAACCATTGAATATATAGATATCGTCGGCATGTCCAAAGGTGATATAAATCGTGGTAGTTTTGAAGCTAGTTTAATTGCTGACCTTCGTGAAGTTGANGCCCTAGCACATGTCGTCAGGTTTTTTAAAGATGACACANTCCCACATGTTGATGGTGACGTTAATCCAAAGAGAGATATTGAAACGATTGATCTGGAACTGACATTCGCCGATCTACAAATTATTGATAGAAGGCTCGAACGNTTGGAAAAGGAACTACGTACCAAGCGTGATCGGATACTTGAGCATCAACAAAATGTGCTAAAAACATGCAAAAATGCACTTGAAAACGGAATTGCGATTCGNGAACTTGAAATTACTGACGNNGATGAGAAAACAATACGCGGTTACCAATTCCTGACTCAAAAACCAATGTTAACTATTTGNAACATTGGCGAAGANCAAATCAACCAATCNGATCAAATTATTANTTACCACATAGANCATCATACGAAAAAANTNAGCACAGAAATCTTCGTCCTATCAGCCAAGTTAGAGATGGAGATCGCGCAGCTCGACTCCACAGAAGCAAATATCTTCTTGGAAGAAATGGGACTTCAAGAATCTGCGCTGAATCGTTTTATTCAAATGTCCTATCAATTACTTGGACTAATTACTTTCTTTACCTGTACTGGCATGGATGAGTTACGGGCATGGACAATACAGTGTGGGACNACAGCTGTTGAAGCAGCAGGCTTGATTCATACCGATATGGCTCAGGGGTTCATTCGGGCTGAAACCATACACTGGAGTGAATTAGTTGAAGTTAAANGCCTGATAAAAGCAAAAGAAAAAGGCCTACTTCGCCTTGAAGGGAAAGATTATCTCGTCCAAGATGGCGATATCTTGACGATACGTTTCAACGTCTAATCTAATACTATGTTTATTTTCGGTTTAAAACTTAAGCATTATCTGGCTTNTACACTCGNCTCAGTACTCATACCATTTAATATTTTAATGCATGGTTGTAACTCTCAACAGGAACAGAAACCAAAATTTGGTCGATGGGAAATTGTGCGACAAGCAGACTGGAAAACACGTTTCTATGATGTTTTCTTCATTGACCACAAAANTGGTTGGACTGTTGGAAATAATGAAGGCAATTCAATTAAGGAAGAATCCAACAGTGTTATTGCCCATACTTCGGATGGTGGGCGACATTGGACNNCTCAAGAAAGCGGCACATTTTATCCATTACGTAAAATACGGTTCATTGACAGCCAAAATGGGTGGATCATTGGTGAAAACGGCACTATCCTTAACACTAAAGATGGTGGCAATCACTGGCANCAACAACAGTCTAATACTTTAAATAATCTATTTGATTTNCATTTTTTTACAGATAAAGTAGGATGGATCATCGGCGATTACAGTACCATAATCCGTACTGAGGATGGNGGAATAACCTGGACAAATCAGACAAAACCTGCCAAGGATGCTTCGTTNCGAGGTCTANATTTCCTTGATCAACATCATGGNTGGATTGTTAGTTATGAAGGTAACATTTACTCCACNACTNATGGTGGCCACAGTTGGACCAATCAAGAAAACAGCATACNTTGNGAACTGTCAGACGTCTATTTTGTGACTAAAAATATTGGTTGGGTCGTCGGTGATAAACGAACAATATTACACACAAANGACGGTGGGATTCACTGGAATCATATAACCAAAGGATCGAACCAAAAGCATGAAACAAGTTATGGGCAAAAATTAAAAACTGGCGACGAACCACTACACAGTTTTATCCTTTTCGATCTATGTTTCACCGACAAAAAAAACGGNTGGATTGTTGGCGATATGGGCGCATTGCTCTATACAACAGATAGTGGAATAACATGGCGGCACCAACGTGGAGGAGCGACGCAACTACCAGGAGGTGATGTGGTGTTACAGGGTGTACACTTTATCGACCAAAAAACTGGTTGGGTCGTTGGTGAAGCGGGTACNATCCTCCACACCCAAAACGGTGGTAAAAATTGGGAATCCCAATCATCACCAAGCCATTTGCTCTCTGGCATGCACTTTTCCACATCGGAAGTCGGCTACGTTGTCGGTGATCGGGGTGAAATATTATTCACAAATGATGGAGGCTCCAGTTGGACATCTCAAGACAGTGGCATCATGGAATGCTGTGGAGCCACATATTTCGTTACNCCAAAGATTGGATGGGCAGTTGCTGAGTGGGGAACCATAATCCATACAAAAGACGGAGGTATCACATGGTGGCCTCAAAAAACTGAGTCTTCAAAGGTTTTACTTGATATATTCTTTATCGATCGGAATACTGGATGGGTAGTTGGTAACAATGGAGAAATTCTATCTACCAACGATGGNGGTGAAAATTGGGAATATCAAGACAACACAACNAATCGGGATCTCTTTGGTGTCCACTTTGTTGATTCCAAAANCGGTTGGATTGTTGGCGATGGAGGNATACTCCTACATACTAATGATGGAGGAAACAACTGGAGGTTACAACACCACTTTGGGGAACAGTGGCTAGCNGATGTTTTTTTCGCTGATTATCGCCATGGTTGGATTTGTGGAGTTGGTGGTCTAATTTACCATACTTCAGACAGTGGACAAACCTGGACAAGGCAAAAAAGTNACCAAGACAATTCCCTTAATGATCTTTTTTTCATTAACCTTAATGAAGGATGGGTTGTGGGTAGTCACGGCACAGTTTTGCATACAATTAACGGNGGNAAAGTTTGGCGTCCACAACAGTGTGAAACCCATTTCAACCTCAATGCAGTTCATATGGCGAGTCCAAAACTGGGTTGGATCGCAGGTGACCTNGGGATTATTTTAAGACACAAGGTCATTGACCCAATATAGCCCCAACTCACACACCATCTTATCTGATATTGTTAATAAGGAGGTAACTGATGAATACCAACACAAATGATACGCGCACAAATATTATCAACCTTCTAAAGATAAACGCCAAGATGACGATTAANGAAGTTTCGACACAACTCGATATGAGTTCAATGGGAGTACGACAGCATTTAAGTNGTCTTGAAAGAGAGGGTTTAGTTGAATATTATCGCCAAAAATCTAGTCGGGGACGACCAAAATATATTTATACTTTAACAGATCAGNCAAAAGAAATTTTCCCGGAATCATACAAAAGCTTCGCTATAGAANTCTTAGAAGAAGCCGAAAATATTGGAGGTGGAGACTTAGTTAATCAATTGCTTACAAAACGTATGCAATCACAAATCCAAAGCTACGAAAAACGACTTCAAGGTAAAAACTTAAACAAAAAANTAGAGGAACTAGCAAAGATTCGCAACGAAGAAGGTTACATGGCAAAAGTGAGCAAGGACGGAGATAATTATGCTTTGATTGAGTATCATTGCCCGATATCTATGATTGCAAAAAAATACCCGATCTTGTGTGAAACAGAGAGGGAGCTTTTTCAAAGAGTCCTTGGAGTTGAAATTAACCGTGAACACCATCTTATGTGTGGAAGCCATAAATGCAGTTACTATATCCAAACACAGATNCAAACATTAGAAAAAAAATGAAAAAACAGGACGAAAACANCTTCCAAAACCGACGGATGTTTTTCCAATCGGCTCTTCTCAAAATCACTGAGCCGATATCAGGACTTCTGAATTCGTCCCCACAGCAATTAAACCAAANGGAGAACTTTTTTCTACGTCCTCCTGGTTCTTTACCTGAACATGAGTTCGTGAAAACTTGTCATCGCTGTAATCATTGCGTCGATGCCTGTCCAGCTGATGCTATTTTGCCACTGCAGCACGAGGATATANACCTAATAGGAACGCCCACCATTGATTCAAATCACCAGCCATGTGTTGTTTGCGCTTCACTTGTTTGCATGACTGTTTGCCCAAGCGGNGCACTCCAACCAGTAGAAGGTCATGAAATTGCTATTGGTTTAGCAGTAGTTAATNACGANNCCTGTTTGAATTCTCAGGGAATTAATTGCCGNTACTGTATTGAGATGTGCCCAATCGGTGAAACTGCAATTCNACAAGACTCTCAAAACAAAATNAGGGTTGANCCCGAAGGATGTATAGGATGTGGTGTTTGTCAGTATGAATGCCCCACCGATCCAAAATCGATCGTTGTGAAACCGCTTGCCACACTCAGATGAAATCTACAAAAGCCATAGGGGTTTTTGCCTTTTTCACNGTCTTTCTAATTTTATCAGCCTCCTCACCAGCGCAAGTAAAGATTAAATCTTACCAATTTGATCAAACTAACATCACAGTTGGTGACCCCATCCAACTCAAATTGGTTATCGAAACATCCCCATCGTTTGGAATTCGTCTCGGCACCNTTGATTTAAGGAATAAGCCGCATATTGAAGCTAATCTCCCGACTGTAAAACGTCTTGTCTCCAATTCCCAAGTGGAAAANGCAATTTATGAAGCAACTTATGAAATTCGTGCTTTTTCGGTCGGGGAACATGAGTTACCCCNACTCACCATTGAAATAGAAGACAAAGNAGGGAAAGAAACGCAGTTAGAAACACCTGCCTATTCATTCAAAGTAAAAAAAACTAAGCCAAATGATGCCATGGAGATCCGACCGATTAAACCACCGCTAACATCTGATGTAAACTGGGTTTCTAAAATCCTATTGATACCGCTTCTGATATTGATAGTCACGATAAGTATCTCCTTCTATAAGCTCAGACAAAGTCAAGTTATCAATGAGCCAATAGAAACACGGCGAAAACAACCCGCACATGAAATTGCTCATCAACATTTAAACAAAATTGAAAAAAAGAGGCTCATTGAAAAAGGAAAGATCAAAATGTATCACACCGAAGTTGCAGATACAACTCGATGTTATATAACGGATAGATTTGGAATCACTGCTTCAGAGTTAACAACTAGGGATCTTCTACAGAAACTTAGCACCCAAGAAGAAATAAGCATAGAACAATTTCAGATGATCGGAAATTTCTTTAAAAACTGTGATTTAGTGAAATTTGCCAAGAACCAACCGAATAAAGCAGAATCACGTATTCGCATGGCGGAAATCCGCGAATTCGTTGAAAATACAAAACAGTTGTTAACCAATTCGACTGATTAGTTTAAGTCATTGATAGTATGGGTTTGTACCTGCAGCATGGTCTGTGGTATCGACGACATTGACAATTTCGGGGAATTCTTCCTGAATCATCGTTTGAACTCCTTGCTTTAAAGTGGCTGCGGCTTGTCCGCAACCTTGACAACCACCACCCATGTGTACATAAACTGAGTCTTCTGTTACGTCCAAAAGCTGGATATTCCCACCATGAGCCGCAACAGACGGATTAATTCTAGTATCGATAAGCTCTTGAATTTTCTGAGCTCTTGAATCATCCCAAGTTGGCTGATTCGGATTATCAACGCGAAAACCACTAGCATTCAAATCTTCAACATAATCAATAATACTACCTTTTAGACTATCTATACTCTGAGAATCAACTAAAACTTTAAGATCTCCTAGATCAATAACGACATCGTCTGGATGCAATTCAACTTCAAGCCCAAGGCTATATTCAAATGTGCTGGTGGTTCGGCCGGTAATACTAACGCGGAGACCTTCGACCTCAAGATCCTCACTGTCAATAATGGATTTGACCCTTTCTTTAGCGATCGGAGTCAGCTGAATAAGTTGGTCATTATTACTACCGGATGTTTCTACATCACTAGTTTGCTTCATTTTTTTAGATCCTTAGCCTGATTTGATAGGAGACCACTTTTTAAACGGTATGTTACCCGTAAGAATTATACCATAATAACAACATCATCGATAATAACAATATCCGCTGATGTCAGACCTCAACTCGGTTCTCAATTATCAAACTTGATCGCAAAAATCACCATTTTTATCATAAAACTTCTGTAAATGGTTAATTGCTTCGATTTCAAGTTGTCGAATTCGTTCTCTTGTCACCTGTAACTTCTCACCAACTTCACGTAATGTCATTGCTTCTTCATTTTCAAGACCATACCGCATTTTCAGTATCTCCCGTTCCCGTTTTTTTAGTTTTCCGAGTAGCTGATTCACTAAATCATGATTTTCCATATCTGCAATAATGCCATTTTCAAGATTGGAATCCATATCCTCAATCATATCAGCTATAGTGCTAGTCCGATCCCCATGTTGAAACGTCGTCTCGAGTGAGATCACATTGACACGATGTGACCAAATATTGACAATCTCTTCATAATCGATATTAAGCTTGCTTGAAAGTTCATCTGCCGTGGGGGCTCGCCCAAGGTTTCTACTCAGATTTATATAAACCGATTCTAATTTATGAATCCTCGCAACAACATGCGACGGCAAACGAATTGAACGAGAATAATTATCCAGGCTACGCATAACCCCTTGCCGTATCCACCATATGGCATAGGTGCTAAATTTGAAGTTTTTTCTATAGTCAAATTTCTTTGCCGCCTTTATCAAACCAATGTTCCCCTCTTGAATTAAGTCTTCTAGCGGCACATTGTATCCTTGATATTTGGTAGCGACAGAAACGACCAGCCTGAGATTCGAACGAATCATTTGATTTAACGCTGATTCATCTCCATTTTCAATACGTTTGGCAAGTTCTATTTCCTCCCCATGGGTTAGCAAACTGTGTCGCGCCATACGACTAAGCCAGTAACTGAGAGCGGAGCAATCATTCGATTCTTGAATCGGAGGCGGCGCATAATCCTCTATAATATCGCCATCTACAATGTCTAAAAACGCAGACATTACTCGACCTCCTACACCCATAAATCAATGAAACCCGATAGTAACACTGATATTTATATTTTGTCAAGTAAATACCTTAAAAAACCCTTATAACTTGATAAGGCAAAGAGTTTCTTGATATAATATAAGCAGTCATAATAAATATTACGAGGTGGAATTTTGGATCCAGTGTTGAAAGAAACACGTGGAGAAATTGTAAATTTACTTAAAACCCGCCAAGGTGTGTCAGCAAGCGAGCTTGCTGAAGAGTTGGAATTGCATTCAATGACAATTCGTCAACATCTTGCAATTCTGGAAAGCAATGGTTACATTCAGCGGACCAAAGTAAAATCCAATCGCGGTAGGCCAAAATTTTTTTACCACCTGACTCAAAAAGCGAAGGAGAAAATTGCCCCCAGCAGTTATCCCCAATTTGCTGTTGAATTACTTGACATCTTAGAATCAATTGATGGTTCGGAAAAAGTCGATCATCTTCTGCGTACACATGTAGAGAATAAAGTCCAAGCAGAAACTGAAAACTTTGAAAATAAGACCTTAAGCCAGAAGGTTAACATGCTTACCTCCCTCCTGGATGGAGAAGGCTACATGGTTGAATTAGAGGAAACATTAGATGCCTACCTCTTTAAAATGCATCATTGCATACTAAAAGAGGTAGCTCAAAAATACCGTCAACTTTGTAATAGCGAGCTTGAGATGTTTTTGCAGTTGCTAGGTGTTTTTGTCGAACGAGTATGTCATACCATTGCTGAAGACAACTACTGCAGCTATCGCGTATCCAAGCTAAACATCATTTAAAACCAGCAAAGCAATTCACTAACAGCCTCTGTAATAAAAGCGGCTGTTTTTTTG
>PBXZ01000124.1:0-25648 GCA_002729415.1 Candidatus Poribacteria bacterium
CGAGATCCAAGCGTATCAACCATCATATAATGCGCACCTGCGCGATGAAGGTCATGTACTGGCGAACCAAGTTCAGCGCGCATCCGAGTAATGCCTATAGACAAAACGAAGTAAATGAGAAAAAAGATCATAGACGCCCCAAAAGTCATTCCCGCTTTAACTGAAAAAACAATCAGAAGCGTAAATCCAATTACAGCTCCGAGTAGTGCATTCGCATAGCTAATTGGTTCTCCCGTGGAATCCATGTTGTGTGTCTTATTTCTATGAAAGATGGTGGAGAACATCTGCTTAATATGGTGTCGTGTACTCCAAATCGCTAAAACACATAAGCCTATATAGGCTCCTGATGTCTGGGCTTCGATATAGGGGAACTTTGGTAAGTTTCGTAGCCCAAGCACACTTCCAAACACTCGTTCAGCTTTCCAAAAAAGGTAAAAGAACCAGCAGGAAAATGAGAGATCTAAGGGCATAAAGAAAGCAAGTCCTACCGCATAGGGAAAAATTGGAATAGGGGTCCATCCAATAGCGTTCCAAGGTGGGGTAGTAAAAAAAGGTTGCAAATCATAAAGTTGGCCACCAAACCCAGGAACAGCTGGATACAGAAAATGAAGACCATTAATAAAATCGACGCCCCCAGCTAGTATAAATCCAATCCACATGATTTTATTCTTCAGAAACAACTCTGGTTTGAGTGTCAGGTGTAATGGTAGCTGAATAATCGGATAACTTAACTTTTCGCTTTCGATCCATTGTTTACGGACAATTACTGTCAGACACAACATGACGAAAGCAAGAAGACTAATAAATCCAGACCAAACTAGGACCGGTGTTAACCAACGGATCATATGAGATTTCAGATAAAGACTAGAATCACCTTCATGAAATCCGTTCAGCACAACAGCATCACTGACAACTAACCAATCAGGAATATAGTGGAAGAACAAATCCTGCCATTCGTTTTCGGTTGTTGCCATCCATTTTACTCCGCCTACAAATGTGATTAGAACCTGCATCATGTCTAACCCCGAAATTCCGGAAGCCACAGATAACATAGTATATATCAACAATAGTTCAGAGGAGTTTAGCGCTAGACGTGGAAATAAACGATGGACAAACAGGTTAAATAGTGTGATGAAGAATAAGAAAAAAATGACATGAAAAAACAGGGAGAAGGTGGTTGGATAACCTGAGCCCCAAGTTGCTCCACGCATCAGCCAGAGGTTATTCGCTGGAATTAGAAGAATACCGATTAGAATTGCGATGACACTGGTTTTGCGTGTGTTGTCAGATTTGTTTGTCATCGGTAAACTATAACTTGGTACTGATCGAGAATACGAATGGGCTTATTTGTTTGTTTAATATTTTCCAAAGAATTGAATCTATCATAACAGAAGATTTTTTTTGTTGAGGAACAATCGAATTTTCGTCTCGGAAAATGTCTGGACTTCCAAGCCTCCTTATGGTATTTTCTCAACCGCCAGATCGAATTCGACATCTAAATCCAAGATTTATTTCCTGCTTGATTTGATTTACTAATAGGTGGCTATACTGAAGCCTTTATAAACTGCAAAGATATTCAGAGTAGGAAATAAGGTGCCAAATCAAGTCTACTCTGAAGAGGTAACCAACAGTCATTTTATGTGTTTTGTTTTTATTTTATCTTGGTTTGCTTAACTCATTTTACTGCCTGATGACGATGTATTCTATTCAGGAGCAAGACTTAATGTATCTTTCGATGAAGACAATNATAGNGCACCNTACTTCGATCCTTACAGAGAATCGGCGTCTTTCCNAGAAAAACNAAGCTCCAAATCTTGGTTTCGATAATTTTCAAAACATAAGAAAAAATAACATATCTGATCTCTGAATCTCTAGGTTATGAAGTCTCAGTCTTGAAATTAAAATATCTGCAAATATATTGATAAAATCAAGGNGCATGATGAAAAAACCAAATATCGTTTTTGTCTTTGGCGATCAGTGGCGAGCGCAAGCCACCGGTTATGCTGGTAATCCAACAGTTAAAACTCCGCATTTGGATCGATTCGCTACAGAAAGCATAAATTTAACTCAAGCTGTCTCAGGGTATCCTGTTTGTTCCCCTGCACGTGCAAGTTTACTAACTGGACAGTTTCCATTAACACATGGGGTCTTTGTCAATGACGTCCATCTGGACAATAGTACTGTTAGCATTGCTCAAGCTTTTAAACAAGGTGGTTACCAAACATCTTATATTGGCAAATGGCATGTGGATGGGCATGGACGTAGTAACTATATTCCCCCAGAAAGACGGCAAGGATTTGAAGACTGGAAAGTATTAGAGTGCACACACAACTATAATCAATCGGCCTATTATTCCGGTNACTCTGACCAAAAATTATTTTGGGACGGATATGATGCTATTGATCAAACTAAGGCTGCTGAAGATTATATTCGGCAGCATCGCAACTCAGATCAACCTTTTCTGCTGATGATTTCTTGGGGAGGTCCACACGCACCTTACCAGACAGCACCAGAAGAATATCGAGAGCTCTATCAACCAGAAAACATCCCACTTCGGCCTAACGTGCCAGTAGAGGCGGCGAAACAGGCTAAAGAAGATATTGCTGGATACTATGCTCATTGTACCGTGTTGGATGATTGNATGGGCAGCCTNTTGGCAACCATAGAGACTGAAAATATTAAGGAAGACACTATAGTTGTTTTCACCTCCGATCATGGCGATATGCTAGGATCACAGGGATTAATAAAAAAACAAAAACCTTGGGAAGAATCTATCCGAATCCCATTTTTACTGCGTTATCCAGCTCTCTTTGACTTAGAGGGAAAACAAGTTCCAGATGCCATGATTGGCATGCAGGATATGATGCCAACACTGTTGGGATTATCACAACTACCAATTCCAGAAGAGGTAGAAGGCATCGATTACTCTGGCTTCTTGCAGGGGAGCAAAAATCCTTCAGACAGNACAGCATTACTGGCCTGCTATCACCCATTTGGTCAATGGAGATCTGGTATAGATGGAGGACCTTATGAATTTACCGGTCGAGAATTTCGCGGCATTCGTACCAACCACCATACCTATGTGCGTTCGCTACAAGGTCCTTGGTTACTTTATGATAACCTGAACGATCCCTATCAGTTAGATAATTTGGTAGATCTACCTCAACATTTACCGTTACAAGATGACTTAGACCAACAATTGCAACGCAAACTTGACCAAAGAAAAGATCAGTTTCTTTCAGGAATGGAATATATCAATACTTGGGGGTATACTGTCGACGAAAGAGGAACAGTACCTTACCAGAACTGAAACAGTTTATGGATAATACTAATTGCAAATGTAAGAGGGATCTTTCTATTGGTAATTCAGCATAAGCTAGTTCACTCACTTATGCTGGGCATTTATTNAAAAAAATGAACAAAACCAAATAGATTGCCCCTCAGTTGGATATAGAACTCAAGATGACCACGATATTACTCAGCCTTATATTTTCCGCACCTGCTGAATGGAATCAACCTAATTACGACCGATCACGAAGCAACCGGACACCAGCAATTGGTCAAATTAATAAGCCAAAATTGTCTTGGGAAGCTGACCTCAGAGGGCGGGAATACTTCTGGAGTGGGAGTTTAAGGGAGGGGGGATTTAGTTTGTCTCCACCAGAAGATTTAGTCCCACTTTCAATAGAATTACAACAGTTATGGGGAATAGTGCCACCAAAACTTGATGTGACTGGTAGTGGACAGTTGATCGACCCACCACCTGCACCTGGAGCCCGATGGGGCAAATTCCTACCCGAGGTTTCCGGTCTACAAAGGATTAGCTGGACCACAACGTGGGGGAAGGATGCGCATTTCCATTTACACAGTTTTGAAAATGGAATTGAAAATCCAACAAAGATTTGGGATATTAAGTTCCAAGGTGACATCTATTCACCATTAGTAGTGATTGTTGATCTAGATCAAGATGGTGAGTTGGAAGCTGTGCTGTCAACTTGGCATGGAGTAATTGCCTATGACCTAATGACTGGCAGGGAAAAATATCGGTGTACTTATCGATCGGAACATGGACGACAATATGGATTCTTTGGCGCCTACGTCCATTCATCAGGTCAGGTTTATCTGGTGCCAATAGGCGATTTTGCTGGTCATGTTGGTGTGTTGACAGTTCAAAATGGTCAACTGTCAAACCTGTGGTATCATACTTTTGACCCGCAATCCACTCAAGGTATTGACCGAAGATTCACTATTAATACAGTGGGACCGAAACCAATTGGTGATTTCAACGGGGATGGAGAAGCGGAAATCCTGATCAACGTTTTTAACGAAAATAACGATAATCGTTGGCATCTGATAGCTTATGACATTGAAACTGGTCAGCACAAACTTGATCTGCCGGATGTTTACTTACACGGCCATCTTGATATTGATCAAGACAATGTGCCGGAACTCTTGACACAGGATTGTTCCAGTCGTTGTCTGGCAACCTATGGAGAAATTGGCATCTACCGCTGGGATCAACAAATATGGCACCAGAAAAATGCCCGCTGGTCTATAGAAGCTTTACCTGAACTACCATTGGAACGAATCACAGGTGCGCTTCGAGGAATGGAAACACCAGTGACCGGTCAGCTTGGAGCTGAAGGTAACCCAACCGTGTTTTTTACGACAATAAATCCAAGCGAATCATTAAATGCGTTGCAGGTCAATACAGAGAATGAACCCGATATTCTATGGAGTGTTGAGGCCTCCCCGCAAGTAGAAGTATCAGCTGTTGCAGTGGCAAAGGACAAAGTGCTAATTCGAACACGATCTGCTCACCATCAATCCGTAAAATTAACAACTGACGGCCTCCAACTCCATACTGTTGCCAAACACTATATTGTTTTATCCGCCCCTCAACCTTTGGTGTTAACAGATCAATACGGTCATAACCAACTAGTGGTTGCTGAACCATTAAATTCTATCTCTTCTTACCAAGTCACCACAGATNCAAANCAACCATTNAAATTAATTTGGCGCACATCTGGCAGGGCCATGACAACACAAATGCCTCANATGGAAGGGTTGATTTCAGGCGACATTGATCAGGATGGAATCAANGAAATCCTTTGCGTACGAGAAATGCCAGATGGACATAGCCGCCTGNTAGCTATTGGCCTTGAGGGGAAAGATCGNTGGCATNANGACTTTGTCANTTTCAACGGCCGGGCACCCGTTTGGAACGAGTGCGGCACCACAATCTGGGCAGTAGGACATTTTATTGATTCTAATCGGCTTGATGTCATGGTATCTAACCGAAGATCGATTATGCATAGTGATGAAACAGTGATTATTAACACTAAAACCGATACGGTTGCTTGGCACAAAGATGTACTGAAAATGCCCAATCATACACGTGGTTATGGAGGAGGGCGTTGTGCTATTTTAGACATGGATGGTGATAAGCTTGACGATATTATCCTAGGTTACCCTGCAGAATACTCGGTTGTTGATGGTACCACTGGAGATCAGATTACAACTTTAAACCTAGGTCCAGTTGAGGGTATAGCACATTGGGTTATGGATGGAACGCCAATAGCCGTTAATAACGAAATTACTCTTCTGACTCACCCATCAATGATACTTGCTTTGCAAAACAAATCTGATCAGACAAGTATTTTGTGGAGAACGGAACCGGACGACGGTGTAAACGGCTTTCCGTCGATTGGTGACGTTGATGGTGATGGCCAAATTGAAATTGGGTTACCCGGTTGTCGTGATGGGTTCCGATGCGTCGACCTAATGACAGGTGAGATCAAATGGACCGTAACTAACCTGGACCATCAGGTATCCAACTGCGTAACAACAGATATCAATGGTGATGGGATCGAAGAATTTGTCTACGGAAATGGGAAACAACTTCGAGCCGTTGCTAAACGCCCAGATCGAGAGTCGCCAATCATTTGGCATATTGATTTGCCCAGTACAGTAGATCGCCTTGTGGTAGCAGACATTGACGGGGATTCTTTAGCTGAAATTCTAGTCGGCTCAAGTGACGGAAAAATTTACTGTATTAAGCAAGACGTTTAAAACTAATCAAGATTATCTTAAACCCTCTGATTTACATTATTTAGATGAGATGACTATTCAAAAAACAGATGCTATTTTAGGAACCTATCGACGTCTACCAGTAGAGAATCCTTGGCACATCGGAACGATATCTTACAAAAATAGTTCCGAAAAGGTCCTGCAATGGACTAACGATGCAGGTATAAGCTGGGATCTCTTTGCCGACTTCGATCAGAACATTCTTAAAACTGGTGATGACAACCCCTACTTTGATAGTGGTTGGAGAGAGTTCAAACTAGAAAAAAGAGATGGTGAATTAATTGGATTCACATTCGGATCCGACTTTTTTTCCCACCAAAACTTCGAAGGTATATCTCAGTCAAGCGGGGGACTAAAAGGCTATATTTCCATGCATGTGCCTTCACCACCGAAAGATTTTGGTTATGGAGTAAGTTTTTACACCAGTATCTGGTCCCTGATTGATAAGCCCCTGACCGCATTCCAGATTGGCTTGCCCTCAACATGGATCATCCCCGATAATCAAGATTTCACCCAACCGCTTTGTCCACCTGGAACCATTGCCAGAGACAACTGGCCGGAGCGAGGACCCTATTATCGTGATGTATTCCAAACTATTGAAGGAGGATTAGGCTATTGGGTGAGTACCCAATTTGGATCTGCTCAACCTAAATACAGGATAAATGGCACACCTAATGGCTATAACCATGAAATATCTTCTCCTGGTTGGGGATTTGGGAAAGTGGAGGCCTTAAGCGAAGATAAAGTTGGTATTGCTCAGTTGACTAACCGCTTGCTGATTCCTCCAGACGGCATAACTTTTAGGGATGGATCGGAAGGTAATATACTAGGCACTGCTTGGATGGCACTGCCCATGACATCCAAAAAAACAGGAGCACCCACTCCAACTGGTAATATGTGTTGGACATTGTTCCTTAATTCATCCAGTTTCAAAGGAGCAGTTGCATTTTGGATCCCGGAAACATGGAGTAGGCTTTCAAGAGAATATAACACTATTATTGGGCGTGGGCTTGACACCAGGTTAGGAATCATGAACAGCGGAGCTATGGAGATAAATACAGTCCCTTATTTTGATAGCGAAGATACCACAGGAAATAAATATATCAAAATCCCTCAACTCAAGTTCCCCGTTAACAAGGATGGAGTCACTACTCTCATGCAGGACGTGATCATGTATTCCAAAGAATCCATTTATCAGCAGGTTGAAGCTTGGAAAAAAGGTGGTCAACCTCCAAAAGGCAATTTTGGTACTGACCACAAATCATTGTGGAAACCTGTTATTAGAAGCAACGCTATCTCATTAAAACAGGGNCCNAAAAATCTTCCCTTGTTAGAATTGGATGANATTTTTCGGACCACAGTCTTCAGTACNAATGAATCGCANTCTTTNGGTTTNGAGTGGATTGATGAAAATACCAGAGGGATTTTTCCTGAATATTTCAAACAAGAAGGAGAAGCGATGGTGCCTATTTCCATCGAAAAAGTTCCTGAGGAAACAAGGCTTGTACCTCAGGAGTTTATGACATACAAGTCCAACCATAATTATCTACCTANTCAAGAACAAAAAGATCAATGGACCGTACCTGACCCTCGTCTTGGCCCCTTCAAGACTATGCTGACCGATGGTTCAGAAATAACTTATTCATGGTACCGTTTTGTAGATCAACCTACGCTTCAACATTTGAAGTGGAGTCCAACTGAGAAAAAAGATTTACAGAACCTNGTGGAAGAAATACATGCCAAATGGACACCTGACAAAGAGTATATACCTCCACCTGAAAATGGGAGATTAGCAGAAATAGATCCAGCTCTTATACTTAAACCACCCAAAGATTTGGAAATTGGTTACGTTCCAATCGTTTTGAAGCAAATAGCATCAAGATATTAATTNATATAATATCTAGTTTCCCTCCAGAATAAATCACATTGTAATAGCTTAGCAGAACAAATNGCTACCATCACTAAGCTCTAGCCCCATCCGAATNAAAAGATTCTCAAGGCAACGCCCATCTGAGTGGCAAAGATNATGGAAACTTAGGGGAGAGACGCTGTCATCAACCTTAATCTAGCTCAAGCTATCCCCCATCTGGATGGTGGAATACGAGACTAGTGTTGTGCGTGCTATCTTGAAACCTGTTCTTTTGTACTTGAAATTATCCCATTTGACCTTTAGTCTCCGATCAAAATAAGCGACCTTCTTTTTTATATGCAATCCTGCATTTTTAGACTGTTATTCTATGCAGATATNTATAGCATGCTGAAAACGAATGACTTCCCAAAATAGCACTACACTTTTTACTCTTAGTGCATCTATACTAATGGGGTTCTTCTATCAGAAAAAACAAATCTAAATTAAATCAGTGATAAAAAGATGAGATTATTATCTTCCTGTTCTTTGCTACTAAGTGTTTCTTATTTTCAACTATTCTCACTCCTAACCTTATTGATATTATCAATTCACCAGCCTNCCAAGGGATTAGCACAGGATAAACCNCAATCCCTTTTGNATGGTACTGTGCGGGATCAAACCACCCAGCAACCNATTACCAAGGCTNCTATCACGATCATCGGCCAACCAGATAANAATGCTACCAGTAATCAGAAAGGCACATTCTCTTTGCAGATGCCCATTGGCACCTATTCAATTCAGGTGTTTCATCCTAGTTATNAAACCGTTGTCAAAACTGACATCGTTGCCACAACTGGGCGAGTGCGACCATTGACAATTGAGTTGAAGCCCTTAGTTTTTCGNCTTGANGGTATAGACGCAACAACCAATTTCTTTTTGCATAAACCNGACATCTCAACCAGTGCTCACAATTTNAGTTTCGAAGAAGTCCGCCGATCTGCTGGCGGCTTTGAAGATATACACCGAGCTATGCGTTCAGTGCCGGGAGTCGCATCCGCTTCTGACAATCTTAATGCTTTGGTAGTTCGAGGAGGACACCCTCGGGAAAATCTGACCCTGCTCGANGGCATTGAGATTCCTAACAGTAACCATTANGGNGAACCAGGCTCTTCCAGTGGTGGGATTAGCATGATAAACCTCGATTTTGTTCGTGAATCTAACTTTTATACGGGTGGCTTTTCGGCCAAGTACGGGGACAANCTGTCTTCAGTGATGGACATTAAACTTCGAGAAGGCAACCGAGATCGGGTTCAAGCCGACATTAATGCCGGCTTCGCTGGCTTCGGTGCTATGTTGGAAGGGCCACTGCCTAACCATCAAGGCAGTTGGATGGCCTCCTTGCGCCGAAGTTACTTCGATTTGTTAATAGACCTAGTACCTGATTCGTTTGGTGGTACAACAGCTGTACCTAACTACAGCAATTTTCAGACTAAACTAACCTACGATTTGACTCCAACCAATCTTTTATCTATGATCGGTATTGGTGGAATTGATCAGATACAGATTATGAGTGCCGATGATCCCTTAAGCCGAGGGACTAGCTCTGNNTATCGAGACTCTTATCAATATACACTCGGCTTCAACTGGAGATGCTTGTTTTCTGAAAAAGGATATTCTAACGTTACGTTGTCACATTCTCGCTATCAATATATGATCGATGTAGGTGACGCTAAAGGTGGTGAAGCATTTACCAGCGATACGTTAGAAGGAGAAACACAACTAAAAGGTGAAATCAACTACGATCTTNCCCCTCAACATCAGATGATACTTGGNACCTCTACTAAACTGGCCAACCTCGACCACCAATTTACCTCCAGGGGAATAGACGTTTACAACAACGAAACAGGACGGGTTATACGAATTGGNAANCTGNATATTGACCAACAAGAAGGAACTTATAAAGCTAACGGTTATTTGCACTATACTCTTCGACCACTGCCAACATTAGANATCAAACTCGGATTCCGTACNGACCACTACGCTTTGACAAATCAATGGCATTTGAGCCCACGTCTGGGTTGGAGNTATCAACTGGCGACTAAAACTCGNCTCAATGTTGCTTACGGCATTTATTATCAGACTCCCGCTTATTTTTTCATGATGTGGGATGAACGAAATCGAAATCTACAAGATCTAAAAGCAACCCACTATATCCTAGGACTAGAACACTTGTTTGCTGAGGACTTACGATTCAATATAGAAACATACCGTAAAAATTATGATGATTACCCTGTTTCAAATGCAGAGGGTGTAGCCACCTTTGCCAATAACGGTTCTGGATTAGTGCGGGGAATTGATCTCCTTTTGCAAAAGAAACTGTCGCAACGACTGTATGGACGGGTTAGTTATACCTATTCTGTGGCTCGTTTCAAAAGCCCTGAGCTTGGTGAATTCGATTGGGATTTCGATATCCGCCATGTGACTAGCATAAATGGTGGCTATAAGATCTCAGACCACCTTGAGTTTAGCCTTCAATGGCGATATATATCGGGAAAACCATACACACCGATTATGGGTAGTTTTGAGTCTACTCCAGGTTCAGGCGATTGGGAACCAATCTATGCCAAAGCTATTAATTCTGCTCGTTTGGACAATTATCATACTTTAGATCTGCGAATAGATCGACGGTTTCATTTTACCCATTGGAATCTCGTCACCTACCTCGACATTTCTAATCTGTACAATCGCAAGAATATTTGGTCGATTGAATGGATTAGACAAAAAAAACAAACAAGGGAAACTTATGGATTGGGAATAACACCAATCGCTGGTTTCCATATAGAATTTTGAATTATGCTGGTATCGGAAGTCAAGTTTGGTATACCCATCATCCATCACGAATTGACTGCTCGTGCAATAGACAACTCGTATGTGGGTAACCAGAAGGGGATTCGCTACTAGTAATTGAGGGTGAAGAATCATACAGGCACTCAGCAAAAACAGACGGATGAAATGTGAAGTTAAGCTGTTTTAGAACCTGTACTTTTGCTCTTCAAAATTGACGCTGTGTAGGCCCCGCCCAAAAATGGGTGCTTAGTTGGCGGATATGATTCGGTCAAAGACGATTTTGCCAGTAGATTTACAGATACCGACTACTCTACTCACACCACTTAGTATATCAACACCAGTCGGCGAAACGTGCACAAACCAGCAGTTCTCATTGCGGTCAAAAGATATAAGAAAGTCTTCTTCGATTAATTCTTTAGTAAAAAATGGGTTGAGTGGGGTTCCTTCATCAGGTAAAACTAACTGTTCTTTAATTGAATCCTTGTCAACTTCCCAACCGCAATCAACGAACCATACACCCATACATTCAGAACCGCCGGAATCAAGGTGGGTTTGGGCAATTTTGAGGGCCTGATCCTTTGAAAGGTTTTCGGTTATCAACGAATAGAATAAGATAAATAACTTCTTTTTAAGCCGAGCAAATCCCTGTTCTGTAAATGTCAATACCCTATTGAAAATTGTCCTTTGAGCAACTGGTGGAGAGAATATAAGGTCTGTTTCCGCACCAATCTGTACTGGAGACGCCAATCCACGCCTCAAAAATCCAAAAAATCCCGAAGGAGAACTAATTTTATCCATCAACTTCTGTCTCACTCTTCGCTTGACGTCGATCGAAGGAGCGAAGANTTCGTGTGTGTCAAATTTGTATTTGNGACATGCAAATTCAACAATGCCCTTTAATTCGTCCCAGTCACTTGATTCTTCCAATACTTGGAGATATCTATGGTTTTCGACTGAAAGTTTCTCATCTCGAACCCAACGCGTATAGACCTCCAGTATTTCTGCTTGATCGACCTCATTTTCAGGATTCGGAATGTATGGCTTGAAAAACATAGGTTAATATCATCCATAGTAAAGAAAACATCTTGTCANCAAGAAAAACGATGGATTATGAAATTGGTTTCTAATTTTCTTTTTAGAGTAATAAACAGTTTAGTGGTGGGACTTTCGCAGTCTGTGGATAATCTGGTGTGNACTCATCCACCAAGTTGCAGGATGGTTGAAATTATTTTCTTCCGTCGGCCATCCAACCCAGTAAGTCGTGTTAAATGGCACAAGTTTGCGAGCCTGTGTAATAGGAATGACAACTTGCTGGTTCATNAAAATCTCCATTGCTTCAATAACTAATGGCTCAATTGCTAAATCATTAAGTGGTAAAATCCCAATTTTCTTGACTATTTTGCTGTATTTATCAGCTTGACTCCCAGTCCAGCGCACAAAATTATTATTACCAGGTGTCCGACTCCCAATAGGTCGATAGAACTGCTTAGTGTAACGATTCATCGAAAACCATGGCTCATTGACTGAACCGCAAGCATCCCAGTCTAAAACAGCTTCAAAGTTGCCAAAAGCTTTATTTTCATCCCAAGTAGAACCAGCGATGGCTCGAGTTGTTGCGTGAATGCCTGCGGCACGAAACTGTTCCACCACAACTTCTGCNATTCGGCGTTTTTCTATGGCAGGTTCCCATGTTTGAATATCCAGNGAAAGTTCTCTGCCATCTTTCTCATAAAATCCNTNTATGTTCAACTTCCAACCCTGTGATTCAATCAAAGCTTGCCCTGCCGACACGTTNCTCTCTGGGTCAATCCAAAGATGCTGAATGGCATCNATATACGGTTCCATAGTTTTGTACTGAACGAATATGGTCTTAGACGACACAGAAGTTCCCTCATATGCGATTTCAACCACCTGTTGACGATCAATGAGCATACTCAAAGCACGTCTCATGTCTGGTTGACTCCACGGTTCGACCTGGTGGTTGACAGACAANTGTCGTGGACACGGATCCAACCAGATATAAGGCATCTGACTCTGCCAAGAAATGATGTTCGGATTCATAGCAAGGATGGCTTCAAATGCTCCCAGTGTAATATCACTTAAGCTATCGAGCTGACTGTCGATTGCAAGCATAGACCTGTTTTCCTCTGATCCGGTTACAGCCCAGATGAGCCGTTTTGGAACAGGCATATCCTTAAAATCCACTTCAGTCCCCCACCAAGTTTCGCATCTATCATATACAAACTCATTTTCACTTGCCTTAACTAACTGATACGGTCCCGTACCCAGTGGCCATCCATTTTCCGGATCATAGAAATCGAAAGTGAACGGGTCTTTATCCTTCCAAACATGCTCAGGCAGGATGACAATACTGCCCCCAACACGAACTGAAAAATAATCCAGTTGGAACCGTGGGTTCGGTCCCCTTAAATTAAACTGGACAGTAAGGTCGTCAATNCTTTGAACGCTGTCAACCCATTGTTGCATATTAGCTGCATCATTTAAAGATTGGGACTCNTCGTTTAAAAGCAAATTAATCGTCATCACAACGTCGTCAGCATTAAAGGTCTCGCCATCAGCCCACAGAACCCCTCGGCGAATGGTGAGTGTCCATATATCGAGATTCGGATTAGGCACGAAACTTTTACCCAACCAAGATTCAATTTNCCCCGTCTCGTAGTTAAGAATGAAAAGTGGTTCCCACACAGCCTGATGCATCCCTTGGCTACGCCGCACGCCAGGTACCAGGCAATTGAAGTTAAGNGGATTNGCGATTATCCAACTAGCATCAAATACAACCGTATTTTGACGGGAGATATTATCCATAGAGTAGCTGGTAACAGAAATGAGAATACTAATCGTTAGAACGAANCCTAAAATGACAAAAATGCTGTGTTTCATAAGCGATTAATCCCTAAACCTGAATATACTAAATCTTTTCTTCAATTGATCACTTAATTGAGTGTTCTGATTGACCACAGACTGAATAAACAGTAGAATCGCATCGAATTTCGAAATAAAGTATGCTAGGAAATACTGCAGTAACCATTACATCTGATTTTTTGGAGGGAAATGTGTTTTCTAACTAGTTCGGTCCCTACTGAATCGCCTTCTAAGCAGTATACCGTAAAATCAAATGGTCTAGATATATTATTTTTTGACCACATATTATCCCAACCACTGTGGAGTAAGTCAGGTTAGCATTTCAAGGATCTACTTCATAAATAATAATAAAAGGTAAATTAAATGATTATCGATGCACATCAACACGTTTACTATCACAACTTAACTCCAAAGGGTGTGATTGCAGAAATGGACACATTTGGTATCGACGTCACTTGGTTATTAACATGGTATCTACCACCATCAGAAGATGTCCGTTCAACCCATGGTGCATTTAACCCATTGAATTTCCGACCAGATGGCTCACATGCCGGAGCCATCCTCAATGAGGTGTTACGAGCTAGAGACGATTATCCGGACCGCTTCGTAGCTGGATATTGTCCATGCCCTTCTGAAGGNAGNGCNNCTGAGCTATTTGAAACTGCTTATCATATGCACGGCGTCAGAGTCTNCGGGGAGTGGAGTTACCGCATGCTGCTGGATGATCCACGTGCCTTAGAACTTTTTCGAACTGCAGGCAAGCTAGGNTGTCCTGTGGTATTGCATATGGATGCACCATATCTGCCAGATGGGAACGGGGGTCAGGTTTATCAGAACAACTGGTATGGTGGTGGAATTGGAGCGCTGGAACGCGCTCTGCAGAATTGTCCTGAAACTACTTTTGTTGGTCATGCCCCTGGGTTTTGGCGTTACATTAGCGACGATGCTAAACAAANCCCGGACACCTATCCAAAANGTAAGATTGTTCGCGGAGGTGAAGTTCAGCGACTGTTAGACACATATCCCAACCTTTACGCCGATTTATCAGCCGGATCAGGTCTGGGGGCAATCAGGCGTGATCCAGAGTATGGACGCAAGTTTATTATCCATTATTCAGATCGTCTGCTTTTCGGTCGGGACGCTCCTGGGCAGGAACTTCANACTTTCCTGCCAACACTCAATCTTCCGTTGGAAGTCAGCAACAAGCTGTTTTTTCAAAATTCACTGGAGTTAGTTCCTCTTTAATCATTTAGATAACACGAATCCAAACTAAAATAAATGTGTGGATATCCAGGGACCTCCTCTCTTCTGCTCCTTAAGCGTTCTTTATATGTGTTGGAGTTTGTAAGCATGTTGACAAACTTACAATTCATATCCAATTTTACAGGCTTTTTCTTTCATTCCAAGGAGTTGTTTATCAATACACTCGCGGTTATCGAATCACAGGTATTTTACGCCACCCTTGTCCTTCTGTAAACTCCCGAATACTGAAGCACCAGATGACCAATTGTTTCCCTTTCATGTTATCTCGACGACGAAAAAGGCTCAACCGTGACGGAGTTGCTCCAGAGCCGCGAACAGCAACTAAATCAACGGGGAAACCAATTCGATGAGCAAGATGGTCTGGCAAGCCTGATCCTAGCGAGTGCATGTCTCCACCCGAATGAAAAACGAGGTTGTGACTATCCCCTAAGAGCACAATTGGGCTCTCCCTCCATGGTGCTACAGGGCAAGTTCCATCTGCTGTTCGTTCTCTGACAAATGTGAGTTGTAATTGTTCCTTTGGAAGATTTTCCTCGCCTAGTGCCTTCCAAAGATCGCCTGTGATTTCGACGATGCGCATTTCGGCCTGGTAATCCCGTTTCTCAACCTCTGCCAGCCATGGGCGATCGCCAATCGCCTCGGCAATGGCTTGTGCGGCTAAGATGCAACCATATCCAGACCAGTGTGTGTCCTGTTCACAGTACAATGGCCCTGCCTTGGTGAATCGATGTCGGATAAAAAATGTGGTTAAATCGAGCACATTTACCCCCTGCTTTCGCAAGAGATCGTAGAACTCCAAATGATTTCGGTCAACTCGTGATGGGACAGCGATTTGGTCTGAAATCTTCTCTGGATAAATCGCTGCCTTCGCCGGCACAGGAACCAAGATAAGCTCAATTCCTACTTTGTCTAGTTGTGCTTTGAAGTCGAGAATGGCGGGTAATGGGTCTGCATGCTCTGGCTTCAAAGCACGGCTCACCTTTGCCGCAGCATCTCCCCAAAATCGTCCCACGCTCAGGTGGCGAAGTTCGGTTGCGAAAAACAACCAGCCATCTGCCCCTTCGACAGCAGTGCTCCTCGTCTTTTCAGCGACTTCCACTTGTGTACGGATGTCGGTCAGGAATTGCTGCACCATCTGAGTGTCATCCGCATCGGCGAAAATTCCTATTATGCCGATAAAGACCACAACGGCACGGAACAGTTGCGGTTTGTTGAGGCGATTCATTTTTGCCCTTCCGTTTTCTAGCCTTGGCTCACATCGTAGAAGAATGGCAGGTCGAATTCTTCGCAACCGTTGAATTGCAACTCCGACTCCAATTGTGGGTTATCATCGAATCGCTCAAGCTCAGGCCGATAAAGATAGCAATGGTGTAGATGGATGATGCGGTTGCCCTTACACATACATCCTTTCGCCTCATAACCGTGAAGCCAAGCCAGTTTAGAGGTATCCGGCGAAAATTCCGGTTGGGCACCTTTGCCTATAATCTCTGTCTTGCCTGTAGAAAGTTCAGTGAGGTAAATCTTACCATTATGCTCATGCGCCAAAGCGCCGTCCCCACATAATCCTTTGAGCCAATCAAGATCTTTTGGGCACCGGGGTTTGGCAAAAACCGTTGAAATCATGACTAGCGTGCGAATTCCGATGGTTGGAACTTGCGTGAAATAACACTTCTTGCAAATTTTCATGATAGACCTCCGAAGTTATGCGAATGATGATACGTAACCGACAATTAATCTGATTGATTGGCAACCTCGCCCCAATAAACATCCAGCAACCATGCCTCTTCGCTTTCCAACTCCCGGCGATTGTAACTGCCGTACTCGGCTTCGACTTCTGTCCACGGATGAAGACGCAATTTGATTTCTTGACCCACTTTGAAAGTTGCTGCTGCTGTCCATCGATTTTTACGCATCCCCCATACGAACACGACTACTTCCTCTGGAAGACTGACTCCGTTGTGTGTTTGGATGTTCTGGAGATGGAGTGCAATCAAGCACTCTGGATATGGAACACTACCTGGAGNGGGCGGNTCCGTTTTGTTCCTGATGATCGCAGTGATTGTTACATGCTGACCNTGAACGCGTTGCCCTGCCAGTTCGGGAAACGACGGAATCAGCAAATCGAGCAGTTTCCAGTCACCCGAGAAGAGTTCTCTCGCTGCAAACTGATAGACAACCACGCGTTTTCCTGCCAGTCGATTGTCGCCGCGTTTTAATTCCTGTGCGAGTGCTTGACGAGTTGCGTAAGCCCCGCCAGCATTAATCACAATCTTGTCAATTGGTTGTTCCAATGCGAAGCTGAGTTGTTCAACGAAGCCACCTGATTCCCCCCANCCCATACCCTCAAGCGAGTAGATATTGCTGAAACTATCCCCCAAAAANAGAATCTCTGCATCCCGTTTGGGTTTCCAAGGTTCGCNAGAAAGAGTCTGAACAATATGGGTTGTAACGCGCTCGGGTGGAAACATTGTTTGGTCTCCTGGCAATTTAAGCATTTCGGCAATATCACCGAGGTTCGNTATCGCGACTGCCGTTTGAGTGTATGAACGCGATGTTGATGTGGACAATTCGATCCGTTCCACAATCAATTTTGCCAAGTGTGTTGCAACGNATTCCATCGCTTTTGGCGTCCAATGCGTGTCGGTCTTTAGATATTGGTCACTTTNTCGAGCAGCATTGAACAGAATTTTCGACGGATCAAAGACCAAGATCCCTTCCGATACTAATGCCTCGATGAATGCCAAATCGGATGGATTGCGTATAGGTGCGTTTGGATTGACGTATCGATTGGAGAATTTTTCAGGATGAATTGTTGGTTTAAGTGGTGTTGGCATAACGATAAGCTTGATGTTATGGGTTTTCAACTGACGATCGAAATCAACAATTGCTTTGATTGGATCGAGTTGTAGTGACGAATCCCAGGGTTTACCATTCAATTTTTTTGCTTGCTGATGCCCTTTGTCAAGGAACCCATACCCGATCAATGAATCCAAATCGGATCGGTAGAACAACCAGCCATCTCGTCCCACATATGCTTGCTCGTTGCCAAGATGGAAATAGCGGGTCAAGATCGACTGTNCNCGTGGCAGAAGCCAGTTGCAAACGACCGATTCCTCTTCAAGCTCGTCCTCGTACTTTTCGATCTCTTCTTCGCTTGGCANCGGCAGTAGGCGAAAAGCATCGTACACTTGTGGCAGTTTACGTTCCCAAATCTCAGAAGTATGTTGGATAACCGGAACGAAAAGAATAGTCACACAGAAGAAGACAGTACTTACCAAGCTTACATTTCGTTTAACAAGAGTAAATCCGATTTCTTTNTCTGCTGTTTGCCGTCGGCTTTCTGCTAGGTTTTGCATGGCTGANCTAGAAAATAAAGTAGATGAATGGATTATAGGCCTGCGTCGCCAAAATGGCGAGTGATAACCAGANAAGTANCAAACATGCCCCCNCCTTGATGGGNGTCAAGTGCTTGGTCCAATTCCACGTTTGTGGACAACTCCAGATAACAACAACAGCGATTCCCATTATCAACAAATGGTACGGTTGATAAATGAGNCCAGCGATCAGATCGGTGCCTGCTTGAGATTGTGTTAAGCCAAACATACTTTGCAAGTGAGTNATTGCANANGNCAGGTCACTGGTGCGGAAGAAGACCCACGCTACCAACACAAGTAGGAACGTTACACTGACTCGAAACGGTTTGGGAAATAACTCATAGAAACTCGCTTTGCCACGCGTACGTTCGAGCGCTAACATGCCACCATGAATCCCGCCCCAGATGACGAAGTTCCACGAAGNTCCATGCCATAATCCGCCAAGCAACATTACAATGCCAAGNTTAATATATGTGCGTCTTTGTCCACTACGATTGCCGCCAAGAGGAACGTAGAGGTAATCACGTAACCAGCTGGACAGCGAGATGTGCCATCGTTGCCAAAATTCTGTGATTGATGCCGAGCAATAGGGNGAATCAAAGTTTTTGGGAAAAGTAAATCCAAGCATTAANCCCAAGCCGATTGCCATATCGGAATAGCCNCTGAAATCGAAGTAGATCTGAAAAGCATAAGCCAACGTNCNATACCAAGCATCAAGNGGGGAAACCAAACCAGCCTCAAACATCGTATCAGCGATCTTGCCACACGGATTGGCCAGCAGCACTTTCTTTGCCATACCGAGGGCGAAAAACGCAAACCCACGGGCGAATTTCTGAAACGTGTGCGTTCGATTCTGCAGTTGATCGGAGATCTCCGAGAACCGAACGATAGGCCCCGCAACGAGTTGCGGAAACATCGACACATAGCAGGCAAAATCTATGAAATTTCGAATAGCTGCACCATCGCCACGATAGACGTCAATGGTGTAGCTCATTGACTGGAATGTGTAGAAGCTGATTCCGAGCGGAAGCGTTACTCGAAGGACGTTCTCCCACAACGGCAAACCGAGCCAGTCCGTAACAAGATTATAGTTTTCAATAGTGAAGTTGAAATATTTGAAGAACCCAAGCAGAGAAAGATTGGTTACGATAGAAACAATCAATGCGGTTTTGCGAGCTTGCGTATTTTGTTTGTGTTCGGCGATAATTCGACCGCAAGTGTAGTCAACCAGTGTTGAGGCGAACATTGGAAAAACAAACAGAGGGTTTGCCCATCCGTAAAAGACGTAGCTGAAAACCGTCAACCCGAAATGCTTTGCTCGACGCGGGAGTAAATAGTAGGTTGCAAGTGCAATCGGGAGAAAATAGTAAACAAAAANATGTGAACTGAAAATCATAGATACAAAACGTNAGACTTTGCCTCAGACGACCTCTTAATCACTCCCGCTCACCCACCTCTACGAGACAGACATCGTCTATCTGTACAGGCATAGNAGCTCCCCTGCCAAGAGCGATAACACATTCGAATGAGTTCACACCGGATCGATTTGCTTGAGCAGGAATCACGAAATCAGTTCGCAAGGTGTGCCAGGTTCCATCACCCGGATGGTCAACCATGGCTACTATTTCTCTCCCGGCATCGTAGGAAATATTACAGCTCAGCATATTTACCTCGTCCGACCGTCCCTTAAGGGTCAATCGAAATTGCGCTCCAAGCGCCGAATCAGGAAGCTCGAACGTTTGCACGAGCACTGCGTGCTTATTACCATTCGGTGGGATCAACTCGACGCCGATTGCCCCACCCAACAGTTCAACCTTCCGGACATTGGCGTTCTCTCTGCGCCACCTCACTGGCCTATCGCCACTCCATAGTTCAAACATGGAGTTTGCCAATCCGCCCTGCTCCCCAAATCGCGTCCACCGTGTAGATGGTTTAAACATATAACTCTCGAGAAATGCAAGTATCACTACACGCTTTCCGCGGATATAATTTTCCCCCTTCATAGATAGCATACGCGGCACACGCGGTCCGGCGGCATCGCCATCAATGCGTGCGATCGACATTCCGATTTCTGCCGCGATGTACGAAGCCAGATCCGCACTCTCGCCAGAGAAGAATTCCACAAAGCTATCCCCCATCAACAGTACNGGTGAACCCATATCCGGCTCAACATGTGAACCGTCGATATGACGTACACAAATCACATCGAGCGACTCAGCCAAGTACAGCTGTCCATCGGCATCCAGCTCATCACGGAAATCTGTTCCTGGGCCAAAGTTGATACTTAACGACTCTTCCACGAAGCGTCTTCCCAATCCTTCCGGGTCGCGAATAAAGTCGTAGCGGGAGAGTCGCTTCCCGATCTTTTTAGCTGCAACTTGTATGCCGCTGGGTGCCCAATGCATGTCGGAACGCAGGTAGACGGGCCCATCCCCTGTCCGATAGGCATCCACCATTGCCTCATGTATGTTTAGTGCCTCGACATCAGCACGGAGCAGACGCTCGTTCAGCAGATCATAAAACGGGAAGAGCCGCGTGGCCACACCACTTCCGAACTCAGCTGACTCATCCGTCATCACATGAGCACGACCCGGGATGAGAACCACCAGCAGATCAATATTACGACTCTTTAGCGCGGCATTAAACTCAATGATGCTCTCCACGGCGCGCAACGCGGCATTGAACTCGGGGAAGTCGTCGCGCTCAGCCTTTAACAGCGCCTCTTCTCCCAACTTCAGGGCCGGGTACGCAGCAGCCAGATACCTCACATTTCCTGGATGGAAGCCGAAACCGTCCCGCCCAATATAATAGCTGGGGCCAACACCTTCCATGACTTCCAATTTCTCGGATAGCGTTTCGTAAAAGGGATCGACCGCCCGGAGCCACCGTGCATGCTCACTGCGATAGGGTTGTAGACGCTTGCGCGCGGATGCCAACTCATCGCGAATGGCGGCCGCACGAGCAGCACGTTCACGTCCCGTAAATGGTGTAGGCAAATCTCTTAGGACGTCAGCGTGTTCGACGCTTTCCTTCGTAATGAAAGCTGCCACATTGAACTCAGAGATGCGGGCGACTTCGAAGTCCAGCGACCGTCCCCCAGCGTCATAAAACCAGAGAAGAGAAAAGTCTTCTACGACATCAGTAGAGATAGGCTCAGACTCCAGATAAGGGTGGACTTCAAACGGCTCCAATAACAGGACATGCTCACTACCAATCTTCGTATCCTTATAGGGTAGAGCATCTCGATCCAATACACACCAGTGAGCCACGTGAAGTTGCTCTTCTTCATACTGGCCGGACAACACCTCCCTTACTTCATAGAGAAATACAGCCAAGGACTGCGTATAGGGACTTAACTCCTGCGGTGTAGGAACATGTGACTTGTCCNGCAGAACCGCTCGCACTCTCAACTGTGGGATTGGCTCACGCTCGGTAATTCGCGTTTTCTCGGCCTTATCGAGCGCAGCAAGCTCTTCCAGTGTCAACGCCCGGTCATATACAGCCACACCTTCAATAATCCCATTCCACCGGCNGGACATCGACTGCGCGACTTCACCGAAACTCAATGTCGCCGCATTTGGAATCGACATCTTTTCGTCTAGAGTCTCTGCGGCAATCAACAATCCATTCACCACATAATGGAGAGTTCGATCAGCATACGTAATACCGATATGCCTTCTTTCACCGGGAAGTGCCTCGCAGACTCGATTTCCGTCCATACCCTCCGTGCGAAACATGATCTGAGCACCCCTCTGCACCAGCTTCATCCCTCTCTCGCCCACCGACAACGAAATGATCCGCGCCTCATCTGCGATATCCCCATCGAAACAAGTAACCGACGCCATCAGTGTAAACGCCTGAGTCCTCTCTAGGTAGTCGGCAAGAAGAGAACCCACCTGCTCAATCATATACCCGCCTGCACTCACGTCTAACGCACCAAATGCATTCCGCCGGGCGAACCCACGAGGCGTAGCCTCAAGCCAGTTAATTTGTTGTCCTTCCACATCCCGAGCAAAAATCTCATCATTGAGCGTTGACAATTGAAAAATCAGCCCTGCGTCCAACGCGTGTTCTTTCGGCGCACCGTTTTCTTCAGTCGTGTCGCCGTCAGGATTGGGCGAAATTTTGAGGATTTCTTGGGAAACGGCAGCAGGAACCGGTAACAAGTAGATGAAGANAAGATAGAGAGCAGCGTTAGTACCTTTGAGAAGTTGCAAAAGTTTTTCTTTCGGGTTTCGAAAACAGCCAGTGAACTTTGAGAATGGCACTTTTCGGGATCTGGATTTGTTCATTGGTACCATTGCCGAATTTCCTCCAACGCCCGCGTCAACTTCGTTGCCCCGGCTTCATTAAGGTGATCTAAGTCACGGAACATCTCCCTTCCAAAGCCGTGATTGCCTCCCTGCAACAAATCGATGAAGACAAGATTGGAATATTGTCCTTCAAGCTCCTTCAATCGACCAACCAACTCCTGATACCCTTTTTTGGTCGTTCCATCGTCGTCCACCACAGGCNAATTACGGATAATCGGGTGGATTGGTGACAGGTACAACAAAACCCGAATTCCTTTTTCGTTCAATGCGGTAATCATCGACTCAAGACGATTCCATCGCTTTTCTGAAATCTTCCACCTTTGCTTCCATTTCNTCTTTGTTTTTGGATTATCCCAAACATCATCATCCGATTCCGATCCCCACGGATTCTTCTGCCAATAATCGGCGACATAAGGAATCGAGGTGAGTTCCAAAACAGTCACATTTTGTCTTTTTGATGGTTGCCAGAGTGTATCTGAATTAGCTCGGTCGAAAGCGAATCCACGGCTTCTCAAAAGCCTCTTATTCGTGGAATTCTCATGATGTATATTGACCACTCGTGGAGACGCCTGATACACCACCCACTCCAGTTTAGGCAGTTTCAAAAGGTACTTATTAACCACTGTTTCCTGTAACTCCAATGGCGCTCCAGAAACCGATAGGTTATATGCCATTGGTGTGGTGCGATTTTCTTGACCAAAAAAGAGCTTTGCCAGTACGCTTTTTTCTCCTCTGGAGTCACCTAAAACAACCAATTTCAACTGGTCCTTCAGTAACCAAAAGGCTGGCATAGTGTCGGACAGAGTGCAGTTGTAGTCGTAACGATCTGCCACAGACTGGTTTTCGAGGATTTTCTGCCCGATATCGTGATAAAGTNGGATATCGGGGTCTAAATCCAACGTATCNCTGGTGTAGATGCCATCAAGTTCGTGGAATTGANGNAATGGACGAAGTGCCAACGCCTGCCTTTCTCCGATTTCTGCCTCTCGGATTGCCTGCAATTGGTTGTCGTAAATCGCCCAATGGGTGACACGGATTCTGTCCCCTTTGAATTTGCCTTTGATGCGCCTTTGAACATGATACTCATAAAACACCAGTGCATCACGATAAGGCGCAACATCAGAAAGCGTGGGGGAAATGGATTTGGCTAGGAGTTCGGCCTCAATCCGGATAGTGTCATCGTTATCGTCGTCGTCACTATCATCAATTTTTTTATACAACAACCATCCATCGGCGGCGACTTCCAGATCAATTTCCTTCCCCTCCCCGCTNGCTTCNATTTCATAAGAAACGCGTCCACCAAGCCGGGTTTTGCACCTTACTTCCTCGATCCAAAGATTTCTGATCTCTCTAGTGATCGTGTTACGCACAACTTGCGGAAGTTCAGAAAGAGGAATTTCCTCCTCAACCTTTTTTTTCTGCAGGGTACCATCGCCGGAAATTTTCAGTTCAATATCAATTCCATCACCTTCAGCATCCACTTCATACACAATTTCATCGTCATCCTTGTCCCGGTCGATTTTATCTATCAGTGCCTGACCGATTTCACGGACAATCGTATCTTGGACCACAGCAGGAATTTCGGTCAGAGAAACCTTCTTCCCAAACCCGATGGTAACCCCAAAGCCAGTTGCCAATAAAATCACGAGCATCCAGCGAAAAATCTTGTGTTGTCGAATTTGGTGGTTGTCACCGATCATTTTTAGCTTGCCTTTCAAAACTTCATATGTTCTCTTTTAACGGGTTTTGAATTTGACAATCTCCCCGTCTTCTTGTGCGATATAAATATATCCCATAGTGTCCAGCGCAACACCTTCCTGATCTTTTCCCGGCAACTGGTATTGATGGAGAACTTGACCATCGATACCCACTTCCTGTAACAAATTGGGCTTATCGTTAATGACAACTAGTTGATTGCGTCTTGTGTCATAGGCGAGTCCAGAAATGTCAATCGTATCCATAGAAAAAAAACCGATAATCTTCCCTTTAGCCTTCTTTTTACTAGACGAGAGGATCGGAATATTGATTTGACATATTATTGAAGGTTCCTTACCCGGCCGAAGATCAAAAGATTGGTTCCCAACCCAAAATGTACCTCCTTCCGGATGTGATGGATCAGGAACAAAGACTATTGCTTCCAACCCGTGTCCCTTTTTCTTCAGTAATTCCCGACCATTGAATTTCCGGTTTATTTCAAACTTTCGGATAATTCGCAGAGTTTTTTGGTCTATTTCAAGAATAGCATCGTTACCTTCAACAACAACATAAAGGTGGCCATTAAATGGATTGACAGTGATTCCTTCAAGATCTTTCCCTTTCAAACGTTTAGAGCGAATTACCTTACCAACCGTTGTCATTTCATAGATATACCCCTCATCACCAATGACAAATAGATTTCTCCGTTTGGGGTGATAAGTAATTCCAGAAGGCTCCCTAATTCGATTTTGGCAAATATTTCCAATCCGTCTATAGGGAAGTTTGGAGGGATATGGTAAGGGGTACCGACTATCCTTGCTACCTGCAGGTTTTGTTGACAAAATAAAGTATGCGCACAACAAACTCGCAAATGCGACTAGCGCCAGCAACGCAATCCTTGATCCTACTAATTTCAACTTATTGTGCTCATGACGTCACATTCCTGGTAATCAGTCTGCTTTCAAGTCGTTTGGATACCTGTTCGAGTTTGTATTCCTACTTACTGAGCTGCCTGAGGGCTTCTATCGCTCTATTACGAATTTCATCAGATGAGTCTCCAAGCATCCTAATCAGTGCTGGCATAACAATCTGAGTCGGAGAGCCTATCTTTCCCAATGCTTCGACCGCCTCAAGTCGAACCCTTTTGGAATCAGCACCCAACAAGTTCGTTAATGCTGGGACTGCCGTTTGAGCAGCTTGACCAATTTCACCCAACGCTTTAGCCGCTTTACGTCGCACTTCTTTATCCGGATCAAGCAAGGCATTAGACAAAACACGGATTGCGTCTTTTGATGAAGCCTTTATATCTCCCAGTTCCTCTGCGGCGTTACGGC